>JACMOQ010000225.1 GCA_014377905.1 Acetobacteraceae bacterium
GCGCATGCGCGGATGATCATGTATGCCGCCGACCGGATTGACGCAGCCGAAGCCGCGCGCATCGGCCTCATCAACCGGGTGCTAGAACCCGACGCGCTGTGGCCCCACGTAATGGCGCTCGCCGCGCGCATAGCCGACAACGCGCCGCTGTCGATCACCGCCGCCAAGGACGGTATCGCCCAGGTGTTGCGCGACCCGGCCGATCGCGATCTGGCGCGGTTGAAGGCGTATGAACACCAAAGCCTCGACAGCGAGGATTTCAAGGAAGGCCGGACCGCGTTCATGGAAAAGCGCCGGCCGCGCTTTGTCGGGCGGTGAAGTTGATTGCAGTGGGGCGGCCGATGCGGTATGTATTACTCGCAACGTGAACGGTATTACAGGCGGCAACCATGACCACGAGCGTGACAACCAAGGGCCAGGTGACCATCCCCAAATCCATTCGCGACCTGCTCGGCATCAAACCGGGAAGTGCCGTGGATTTCGTGCTGGATCGGGATGGGCGGGTGGTGCTGGAAATTCCCGATGAACCTCCGCGCGTGAGCCGGTTTGAAGCTGCCCGCGGCATCGCTGGGCCGGGTCCGAGTACCGATGAAATTATGGCCATGCTGCGCGGAGAGGCCTAGCCCCTCGCAGTGACCCTGGTCGACACCAATGTTCTGCTCGATATTCTGACCGACGACCCCAACTGGGCGGACTGGTCGCTCCGCCAAATGGATCGGGCAGCGACGCGCGGGATAATTGTCATCAATGACATCGTTTATGCCGAGGTATCGGTTCGGTTTCCGACGATTGAGGCCTGCGATGCCGGCTTGCGGATTCTGGGCGTGACGATCCTGGCGACACCAAAGGCCGCACTTTTTCACGCCGGCAAAATCTATCAGCGCTATCGCGCGGCAGGCGGCACCCGCACCGGCGTGCTGTCCGATTTCTTCATCGGCGCCCATGCAACTGTCGCCGATCTCGCGCTGCTAACCCGCGATGCGCGGCGTTACGGATTTTATTTCCCGACCATCGACCTGATTACACCCTGACAAGGCCGCACGGCGATGTTAGCGTCGGGCAAATCCAGTTGGAGGTCCACGAAAATGCCCGTCGCCGCCGCCACACGCCGCGCACGCGCCTGCGCCACTCTGCTGCAACAGGTTCACGCGATTACCGACATCGAAGGCATCACCCCGTCCGCGCTCCATGCCATCAAGCTCAAGCTGGTCGCCCTCGCCCGCCGCGCCGATCTGTTCCCGGCCGAGGATTTTTCCATGCCGGTGGCCCAAGGGCGCAACCATCCGCTGCTGGTCGAAGATGGCGATGGCCACGGGCTCTATCTGACCATCAACCTGCCCGGCAAAGAAGCCGCCCCGCATGACCACGGCATCTGGTGCGTCCATGCCGCGATTTCCGGGCGGGAACGCCATGTGTTCTACCGCCGCACCGATGCTGGCGCGGTGGCAAGCAAAGCCGATGTGGTACAGGTCGGCGAGGTGATGGTCGAACCCGGCAACGGCATGGCGATGTCCGATCACGACATTCATTCGACCGATGTGGTGGGCGATGCACCGGCCATCGGTCTGGCGCTCTATGGCTATGCGCTGGTCAGGTTCCCCTCGGTCGCGTGGTATCACCCGGCCTTCGGCACCACCCGATCCGGCGTTTCCCGCCGCTCCGTGGCCTGACCCGCCATGGCCCGAACCCTGAAATCTTACACTGTCTCGATCGCGAACACCGGCGCGACAATATCCTGTCGCGCCGACCAAACCCTGCTGGAGGCCGCAATTCTGGCCGGCATCGACTATCCTTACACCTGCGCCAGCGGCAATTGCGCCGCCTGCGTGTCGCAGCTTGATGCCGGTAAGATTGATCTGCTCGCCCATGGCGATGCCGCCTTGTCCGCCGATCAGGCCAAGGCCGGCCGCATCCTTGCCTGCCGTGCCCGCCCCAAATCCGACGTTACCATTACCTGGCTCGGGCGCGGTCGGAAGTAAGGCCCTTCCGCCCTCAGGCTGGCACGTTTGCCGCCAGATACTTCACTGCCGCCTGCACGCCGCCGGTGCCGTGCGGGATTTGCATCGCTTCGAGCGCCATTTCGATCACGCTCAAAGTGCCTAATACCATCGGCGCATTGACATGGCCCATATGGGCAATGCGAAACGCCTTACCGGACAGCGCGCCAATCCCGACGCCAAGCACAACGCCGCAATTCGCGTCGCAATAGGCGCGCAGCCCCTCGGCACTGAACCCATCCGATAGCACCAGATTGGTAACGGTGAGCGACCGTTCAGCTGCGTCAGCGACATTAAAACCGATGCCGTTGCCGTCTGCCCAAACCGTTACAGCCGCATGCACCGCGCCGGCGAGCAGGCGATGGCGTTTGAACACCGCATCGAGCCCTTCGGCGTAAATCATATCCAGCGCCTCGCGCAGCGCCCACAGCAGGTGGATCGGCGGGGTGCCGCCATATTTCTGGTAATGCTGCTCGCCGTCACGCGCCGTCCATTCCCAATAGGGGGTCTTGAGGTTGGCAGTTTGATGGGCAGCCTTGCCGCGCGCGTTGGTGGTGACGAACCCCAGCCCCGGCGGGCCCATCAAGCCCTTTTGCGCGGCCGACATCGCTACATCGACGCCCCAGGCATCCATCTCGAACTTCATGCAGCCGAGGGACGCAACAGCATCGACCATGAACAGGGCCGGATGGCCGGCAGCGCGAATGGCAGCCCCGATCGCGCCAATATCGTTCATCACCCCGGCGGCAGTATCGACCTGAACCACCATAATCGCCTTGATGGTATGCCCAGTATCGGCGCGCAGCCTGGCCTCGACATCGGCCGGGCGCACCGCGCGCTGCCAGCTGCCAGGCAGGATTTCAACATCGCAGCCCATGGCAGCGGCGGCCCTGCCCCAGCCGGCGGCGAACAGGCCGCTTTCCAACACCAACACCTTGTCGCCGCGCGACAGGACGTTGCTGATTGCTGCTTCCCAGGCGCCATGGCCGTTGGCAATATAAATATAGGTTTGGCCGGACGAGCCGA
>JACMOQ010000226.1 GCA_014377905.1 Acetobacteraceae bacterium
GCGGCAGCAGCGCCTCGGTAACGCAGCGCCAAAGGACATGGACGAAGACCCGGGTATCGCGCACCAGGAAGTCGGGATCGATTTTGTCCAGCAGGTCTTCTGGCGTGTGCCACCACCAGCCGAGCGCGTTGCGCATTTTGGCGGGGCCGGGCGGCTGCTCGGAGAGCGCGCCGAACATGGAGGGCACGCCCATGTTGACCAGCGATTCATCGCTCGACCGGTTTTTGCGCTTGCCATGATAGCCGTGCCCGGTTTCTGCCTTGATGGCTGATGCGGCGAGGCCGCGCAGCGATCCCATTGCGGCGGCATCGGCCAGGATGGTGGCGCCAATGCCGCCGGTGCTGTCGATATTGACGTGGATGGCGCAGTCGCGGTCGAGTTCCTCGAAATGGTTATCCACATACCAGGCCGAACCCGAATAGCGGCCATGCGAATGCCCGGACCAGAAGCAGAGGCGTAGCGCACGTTTGAGTTCATCGCGGCGTGGCGCGATCAGGCGGGCGACTTCGAGCATGGAGGCGTTGGCGCTGCCGTTGTCCATCACGCCATAGTACCAGGTGTCATGATGGCCGGAGAACAGCACGTGGCTGCCATCGCCGTCGGGCGCATCGAGCTGGGCTTCGAGGATCGGGGTTTTGCGCCACGATGTATCGACGCGGGCGTGCAGGGTGACGTGGGGCGCAGCGCCGCCGGCGAGCGCGTCACGCAAACTGGCACCATCCGCATCGCTGATCGTACAGGCGACGGTTGACGGCAAATTACCCATGGTTTCCGGCGATGGGCTGCCCCAAACCGGGGAAATGCACATTTCATGCAGATGATGATGCGGGCTGATGTGGAGTTGGCCGACCGCGCCGGCCAAACGGGCGAGGGTGGCGACTGCGGGCGAGGCGATGCCGTCGACCAGCACGATCGCACCGCGAACATCGCGCCCAGCGAAATCGGCGGCGCGGCCTTCGCCGAGATACACAATCGGGCCGCTTATGCCGGCCTCCGGCGAGGCCTGGCTATGCGAATGGGTGATGGCCCGCAGCCGCTGGCCATCGACATCAACCCGCGCATCGAGCGGCAGGCTGATATAGGCATCGTGGGAGATAAGCCGCGTGCGGAAGCCCCATTCATCGAGCCGGGTCTGCAAATAGCGAAAGCTTTCAAGCTCGGCGGCGCTGCCGGACAGCTTCACCCAACGGGCGAATTCCTGGCAATGCGCCATCAGCGCGGTGGCGCTGACGCTCGCTGTCAGATCTTGCAGCATTTGTTCGGACATGTTGGGTTCCTCCGCTGGTTGGAGGCAGGGTAGAGGCGGGCAGCACGGCGCGGCTAGCCCAAAAATGCGTCCGCCACGGCATCGCTGTCGCGCAATTGGTCCGGCGTGCCGCTGCCAACCAGGCGGCCCTCGCGCATTACATAGGCCTGGTCGCACAGGTCGAACGCCAACGAGACGTTCTGATCGGCCATCAGCACCGTGTAGTCGAGCGCTCGCAGCCCGGCGATGGCGCGGTAGACATCGTCCATCGCCGCGGCGGGCAGGCCGTAGCTGGGTTGTTCGAGGACAATCGTGCTTGGTCGCGTCATCACCGCCCGACCGATCGCCAGCATCAGCGTTTCGATCCGCGATAGCGTGCCCGCGCGCCGGCCGAGCAGTGGCACCAGCTTGGGGAACAGGGCAAACACTTCGTCACGCCGACGATCGATGCGGCCACGACGGGCGGCGGCGGAGAGCTCCAGATTTTCGCCGACCGTCAACGGCGCAACCACCAGCCCTGCTTGTGGCACAAAGGCGACGCCAAGGCGGACGATCTGGCGCAGGGTCATATCCGCGATTTCGACACCGTCGACCTGGATTGAGCCGCGCACCGGGCGGGTGATGCCGACAATGGCGCGCAAGAGCTGGGACTTGCCCGACCCGGTGGGACCCAGCAGCGCGGTCACCGCACCGGTGCCGGCGGTGATGCGGATATTGCGGATGCTGCGCCCGCCAGGCT
This sequence comes from Acetobacteraceae bacterium, assembly GCA_014377905.1. Taxonomy (GTDB): domain Bacteria; phylum Pseudomonadota; class Alphaproteobacteria; order Acetobacterales; family Acetobacteraceae; genus CAITOL01. The sequence continues at coordinate 1,986 of JACMOQ010000226.1, forward strand.
CGTGTAGCGACAGGTCGGCGACGTTCAGCATTCTGCCCGCAGCCCAGTGCCGAAATAGGCTTGTTGGACGGCAGCCGAGGCAAAGCATTCGGTTGGGCTGCCGGTTGCGACAACTCGCCCGGCATCGAGCGCGATGGCCTGATCGCAGCATCGGGCGATCAAGTTGATGCTGCGATCGGCGACCAGCACGCTGATCCCGGCTTCGCACAGCACCCCGATGAGCTCGGCGAGGTTGGCGCGTTCAGCGTCCCCGAGCCCGGCGGCTGGCGCGTCGAGCAACAGTAATTCGGGTTCCGCCGTTAGCGCCCGGGCCATGCCGACCCGCATTTGTTCGCTGCGCGATAGCTGGTCGGCAAGCGAGGAGGCGCGCCCGCCCAGTCCGACGACGGTCAGCATTTGGCGCGCCCGATCATAGGCGCGCGCCATATCCTGTTTGCCGGCCGGCAATCCCAGCGCGGCGCTGAACATGCCTGTCCGTCGGCGCGAATAGGCGCCAAGAACAACCTCGTCGAGTACGGCTATCCCCCCAATCAGGCGCAAACCCTGCCAGGTCCGGGCAATCCCGAGCTCGACAATGTCCTGAGGCGGCAGTCCGGCCAGGGAGCTGCGGGTTCCGGCTTCATCGGTGAAATGCGCGTTGCCGTGGTCTGGGGGAAGCAGGCCGGAGAGGATGTCGAGCAACACCGTGCGTCCGCACCCGTTCGGCCCGAGCACGCCGAGTGCTGCGCCGGGAGCAATATCGAAGGTGATTGCGTCGAGCGCTTTGGCGTCGGCAAACGATTTTCCGATGCCCGTCACGTGCAGGCGTGGGGTCATGGTGCCCCCCCGGAGCGGCGCTTGATGGCGGCGGTGAGACGGCTGGCGTGTCTGCTTTGCAGATCGCGCGTGGAGCCGCCGCGGTGGCTGTCATCTGGGGCGGGGGGAGGGAGATTGATCAGCCGCCGCCGGTGCCGGCGTTCATGGGCATCCCGGCGCAGGCTGTCACGCGGGTCGAGCAGGCCGCGCGGCAGGAATATCAGCAGCACGATCACCACGATGGCATTGGCACTATCAAAAATCGCGTGCGTGCCCGCGCCAAGCAAAGCAGATGGCAGGGCGAAAATCAGGCTGCCAACCACGGGACCGGCCCAGTGGAAGGCGCCCCCGACCAGGACGGCGGCAAGTGCCAGGAAACCAAACGAAATCGGAAATGTCGCGGGGCTGGCAACACCGCTGCTGAGCACCAGCAATGCGCCGGCCATCCCGGATAGCAGTCCGCTGAGGGCGAAGCTGGCGGTGTGAATGGCGCGGGGTTGGATGCCCATGCCGGCGGCCAGGGCCGGGTCGCGTCGCATGGCGCGCGCGCCGATGCTGAACCAGCTATTATCGAGTGCCGCCCCGGCCACAACCACCGCGCCCAGCACGGCGAGACTAACCAACGCGGGCAGGTATCCGCCCGTTGGGATAATGGCTGCGATGGTGATGCCGTCGCTGCCACCCGATAATGCCGGAAGACTGCGTGATAGGGGGGCCACAGCGGCCGCCATTGCCAGGGTCGCGATGCTTTGGGCATGGGCGGGCAGGCTGCCCAGCAGCATGGCGGTTACCAGACCGAACCAGGCACCAATGGCCGCCGCGCCGAGCAGCGCGAGCGCGAGGCCATAGCCGGCAACCAACAGATTGGCGGCGAAATACCCCCCAATCGCGCCGATTGCGATGGGCGCGAAGCTAATAATGCCACAGGCCCAGGCGATGCGGGCGGCGAATGCGAGGACCGCAATGGCGGCCAGCATTGGCATTGCGGGGCCGAGAACGTTCCAGGCGGCTGATGCCCAGCTTTGGTCAAACAGATCAACCAGCAGGCCCTGCATCTCAGCGACCCAACATATGATAGGTTGGGAACAATCCACGCGGGCGCAGTGAGACGATCGCCAACAGCAGCACCGCCCCCGCCCCCTGCCACGGGATCAGCGGCCAGAATTGCGGCCAGATATCGGAACCCGCCACTTCCCCGAGGCCAACCAGCAACCCACCCAGAGCAATCCCCCGCACCCGTCCGCCGCCGAGGAGGGCTGCTGCCACACCTTTCCACAGCAGGCCAACGCCCACCGCCATTGTGACAGCTGCGCCCGGGGCGGCCGCCAATACCCCGGCTGCCCCGGCGAGGGCGCCGGCGATCGCTGCCACCTTCAACATCATCCGCAGCGGATGCACGCCGCCA
>JACMOQ010000227.1 GCA_014377905.1 Acetobacteraceae bacterium
TGTTCGGCGATGCGGCCTTTCATCGCGATCGCTATGCCGCCCTGACGGGATATTGATCGGGGCTTCTCTGCTTTTGAGACGGGGTAACAATTCGATACTAGGTTAGCGTTAAACCAAATGTTAACCCAGTATTCATGGATGCATCGTTCACAAAGAATGGAAGGGTATCTTCGCATAAAATTGCGAACGGGCGCCATGTGCGATGGATGCCACTGCGGCGCACGTATTGGGCCGCGCGGCGCCGTCTCGTTCGACGCGATGTCCTGGCATTCGTGCATACCGGTCTGGTCCAGCCGAACAAGCCACCGGCCGACGCACCCCGGATCAACATTTCAGGCGCAGGTCCAATCAGCGATGCAGTGGCGCGCGGTATCGCACGGCAAAGTGGCCTGACGCTGGATATCATCAAGGCGCGTCTTGATGCGGGGCATCTCATTGTGCATGCCAATGCCGATGACGGTGCATTGCTGGCTTGGGGGTGGATTGCCCTTGCCGATCACACCCTGCGGCTAAATTGGGAAACCGGCCTGCATCTCCAGGTCGCCGCCGGCATTGGCTACCTGTTCGATTTCGAGACGATGCCGGCCGCGCGAAACCGTGGTCTCTATCGCCAGTTGCTTGCGGTCGCAGTTGAGCGGTGCTTTGCCAACGGCGCCAGGTTGATTGGAATATATTGCCGGGCTGACAACGCAGCATCACGCCGCGGGATTTTGGCCGCAGGCTTCGCCAACGCAGTGCCCGCATCGGTCTTGCGACTCGGCCCGATGTTCCGCGTGAAAACAAACGACCGCACACGCTGGGGCTGGGCGATGGGTAATGTGGCGTTGGCCGAGATGCTGCATACCTAGAGCGTGATCCGCCCAGGCTTGCGCGATCTCGCAAGGGTGCCGATACCTTCGTCATGACCCTCATCATTCCTTTCCACAACACATACGCCCACCTGCCCGACCGCCTTTTCGCGCGAACCGCCCCGACCCCGGTCAAAGCACCCCGTCTGTTGCGACTGAATTTAGCGTTGGCGGATGAACTGGGGCTCGACCGGGCAAAACTCGCCAGCCCTGACGGCGTGCAGATTCTGGCCGGAAACCGTCTTCCAGTGGGCGCGGAACCGATTGCGCAAGCCTATGCGGGGCATCAGTTCGGCCATTTCAACCCGCAACTCGGCGATGGCCGCGCGGTGTTGCTGGGCGAGTTTGTCGGGCGGGACGGCCGTTCTGTCGACCTCCAGCTGAAGGGCAGCGGGCAGACACCGTGGTCGCGTGGCGGCGATGGCCGTGCGGCGGTGGGCCCAGTGCTGCGGGAATACCTGATCAGCGAAGCGATGCATGCGCTCGGCATACCAACCACCCGCGCGCTGGCGGCCGTGGCGACCGGGGAAACCGTGATACGCGACGCACGCCTGCCGGGTGCGGTATTGACCCGCATCGCCAGCAGCCATCTGCGCGTCGGCACCTTCCAGTATTTCGCCGCCCGCGGCGATATCGATGCGCTCCGCACCTTGGTGGATTACGCAATCACACGCCACTATCCGCACGCCGGCGATGCCCGAGGCTTGTTGGCGGCCGTTGTTGTTCGCCAAGCCGACCTGATCGCCAACTGGATGATGGTCGGCTTCATCCATGGCGTGATGAACACCGATAACTGCTCCATCGCCGGGGAGACGATCGATTACGGCCCCTGTGCCTTCATGGACGCCTACGATCCCAATACCGTCTTCAGCAGCATTGACCGTGGCGGGCGCTACCGGTTTGGCAACCAACCCTCCATTGCACAATGGAACCTGACCCGCCTGGCCGAAGCCCTGCTTCCCCTGCTTGCCGAGGATGAAACCCAAGCTGTCGAGATCGCCCAAGCCGTGCTTGCGGGCTTTGGAGAGCGGTTCACAGATACCTGGATTGCCGGATTTGCCCGCAAACTGGGCATTGGCCAGCCGCAGGCTGGAGATCAGGACCTGGTGCAGGATTTGCTCACGCTGATGGCCGACCACCGCGCAGATTTCACTCTGACCTTCCGCAGCATGGCCGACGCGGCCATCGGCCAAGACGCCTTACTGCAGGGCCATCTGGGCAACACCGCGGCGCTCGGGGATTGGCTTGGCCGCTGGCACGCCAGGTGCCGCCTTGAACCAATGCCGGATGCGATGCGCCACAGCGCAATGATGGCGGCAAACCCCGCCGTAATTCCGCGCAATCACCTGGTCGAGGAAGCACTGACCGCCGCGGTCGAGCGCGGCGATCTTGGGCCTTTCGACGCATTACTGGCGGTGCTGTCCCGTCCCTACGACGAACCGACGCAACCCCAATATGCGCAGCCGTCCAGGGATGGCCAGGACGACTACCGAACATTTTGCGGAACTTGATGAATGCGGTGGTGGCTCCCAGGGTAGGACTCGAA
>JACMOQ010000228.1 GCA_014377905.1 Acetobacteraceae bacterium
GCGGGCGGGGTGGTCGGCAGCGCCTGCATCGGCAACGCCCCCGGCGAATTGGCGCGCGCCGATTGCACATTCGGCCGCAGGCTTGGCGTATCGGCCTGATTGGGGACCTGACCAGCCCTGGGGCCGGCCGGGATATTGGTGGCGGAAAACGCCGCCAGGGAGGAGCTTGAGATCATAGCCCGCAATCTGAGCCGCATTGATAAACATCCGGTTAATATGATCAGCCCTTATTGATTAATTTTTTGGAAAAGTCGATATTTTTTTAAATCCCTCGTCGCATGACCAAGGCGCAGGCCAAAACAGCATTTTAGTTACTATATAGCAACGAATTAGGCGCAATTCTTCCGAACGCCCTTATCCCAGCGTCGCGAAAACCGCTTTTTCCGGAGGAATCCCAACCTCGATCACGGCGTCAGCCTGTCGCCAAACCGGCGGGGGCGGCGCGGGTTGCGCCACAACCGGCGCTATCATCGCGGGCACCACCGCCAGATCATACCCAAGCATCCGGCAAATCGGGCGCAGCACCCGTCCTACGCCCGGGACTGCCGCAATCAGCGCCTGCATCTCCGGCTCGGCGAGCAGATGCGCTAAATGGCTCCCATATCCAGCCGCCTCCCAACCAAGTTCGCGCACCAGCCAACCGCGCCCACCGGGCAGCCGGTTTGCCAGTGTCGTCGCGCCAGGCTCGCGGCCCGGCCGCGCTGCAAGTGTTTTGGCAGGCCGCGCGGCACGGGTCGCTTCAGGCCGCGCCACCGCACCCGCGAACCGCCCGGCAATCCGTGTCAACCGCCGCCAAAGCGGCCCGATCAAGCCCAGCAGACGCGGATCCTTTAAGAACCGTCGCGCCACCACCCCCGCCAACCCAAGCAAAATTGCCCCCAGCCGCAGCGCCAAATCGGGCGCGCGGTCTCGCAAGCTCAGGGGGATGATGGGAGCGGTCAATGTCATGTTGTATTTATTAACATTACTGCGCCAACAACGCAAGCTTTTTTCCCCCACCCCGATGACGGCGCGCCCGCAAGGCAATCGGGGCTAATCCACCCACGCAGCTTGACGCGGCGCGGTTCAAACAGCGCATGATCCCCGGCCTACCTGCCCGAAAGGATTTTCCCGATGCACGCGCTTGATCCTGTTCGCTATACTGCCTTAGTGACTCTGCTGGCGATCGCGGTTTACTGCTATTCTGGTTTTCTGGTTGGTCGCGCCCGCGCCATCTATGGCATCAAAGCCCCCGCGGTGACCGGCGATCCGAATTTCGAGCGGCGGTTTCGCGCCCAGATGAACACGCTGGAATGGCTGCCGATGTTCCTGCCGGCGCTCTGGCTGTTCGCCCTGTCGGTGGGCGACGCACCCGCGGCCGTGCTCGGGATGATCTGGATCGTCGGCCGCCTGCTCTATATCCAAACCTATGCGACCGCGGCCGAAAAGCGCGGCCCTGGCTTCGGCGTGCAGGCCATTGCCACCCTGGCGTTATGGCTGGGTGCGCTGGTCCGGATCGGGTTGTCGCTGGTAGCTCATTAAACCAGTTTCGGGCGAGAAATATCGATAGAACAGACGTTTCGCCACTTCGATCGCCAGCAGAAACCCGGCAACCACGGCCACCATCGTCGCCAGAAAGCTCCCCGGTAACCGCACGAACTCAAACCACGCGCCAACCACCGGAATATAGGGCAATGCCAGGGCCAACCCGGTCGCACCCAAGGCCAGCGCCGCCACGCCCCAATGCGGCCGGCTGGCAAAGATGTGCCGCCGGGTCCGCACGGCGAATACCATCAGGACCTGGGTGGCCATCGACTCGACGAACCAGCCAGTGCGGAACATCGCCTCCCCAGACTCGAACACCAGCAGCAGGATGGCAAACGTCGCCAGATCGAACAGGCTACTGAGCGGGCCCATGATCATCATGAAACGCTGGATCAGCCCAATTTCCCAGTGGATCGGCCGGCGGATCGCTTCGTCATCCACCTTGTCAAACGGCAATCCGGTCTGCGCGAGGTCGTAAATCAGATTGTTGAGCAGCAACTGAATTGGCAGCAAGGGCAGGAAGGGCAGCACCAGCCCGGCCAGCACCATGCTCAACATATTGCCGAAATTGGCGCTGCTCGCCATCAGGATATACTTGCCGGTGTTGACGATCGTTCGCCGGCCTTCCATCACCCCTGCATGGACCACGCCAAGGTCCTGCTCCAGCAGGATGATCTCGGCGGCCGCCTTGGCAACATCGGCCGCGCTATCGACCGAAATCCCCACATCGGCGGCATGCAGCGCCGGCGCGTCGTTAATGCCATCGCCAAGAAACCCAACCGTCTGGCCCATCCGCTTCAAGGTCATGATAATGCGCAGCTTCTGCTGCGGGGTGATCCGGCAGAACAGGCGCGCGGCCCCGAGCGAGCCAATCAGCGCCTCATCGCTCATTGCGGCCATCTGGGCCCCGGTCAGCACAATGCCAGGATCGAAGCCAATTTCCTCGCATAAATGGCGGGCAACCAGTTCATTGTCGCCGGTCAGCACTTTCACCGCGATCCCGGCATCGGCAAGCGCGATCAGCGCGGCCCTGGCCGATGCCTTGGGCGGGTCGCGGAACACAGCGAAACCGGCCAGTAGCAGCTCGGCCTCGTCCGCCAGAACCGCCTTGTTGTGATCGGCCGGGGTGGCGCGGCTGGCAATGCCGAGCAAACGGAACCCCTGGGCGCTCAACGCATCAAATTGCGCCACGACCTCTGCCCGCCGCCCATCGGTCATCGGTTGCGGGCCATCGCGGGTGGCAATGGCGGTTGACAGGCGGATAATGTCCTCGGGTGCGCCTTTGACGATCAGGGTGCGAATGCCGGCGCGTTCGACCAACACCGAAACCCGCCGACGCTCGAAATCGAAGGGCACTTCGTCGATCTTGGTCCACCCGGTCGCATCGATGGTCGCCTTGGCCAGGATCGCATCATCGAGCGGGCTTTTCAGGCCGGTTTCAAAATGGCTGTTGAGCCACGCGAGGGTGAAAACCTCCGCGCTGTCGGCGCCATCGGCATCGATGGATTTGGCCAACCCTATCTGCGCTTCCGTCAGCGTGCCGGTCTTGTCGGTGCACAGCACATCCATCGCGCCGAGATTATGGATCGCCTGCAACCGCTTGACGATCACCCGCCGGCGCGACAACAGCACCGCGCCGCGCGCCATGGTCACCGTCATGATCATCGGCAGCAATTCCGGCGTCAGCCCGACCGCGAGCGCCACCGCAAATAGCAGTGAGTCGATCCATGGCCGTTGAAACGCCATGCTTTCGGCCATCACCAGCAGCACCAGCACGGCCACAATGCGGAAGATCAGCATGCTGAAGCGGCGCAGGCCGATTTCGAAGGATGTTGGCGCCGGGGCTACGATCAGCGTATCGGCGAGCTGGCCCAACGCGGTGTCATGGCCCGTGGCGCACACCACCATCGTGGCACTGCCGGAAATCACCGATGTCCCCGCAAGCCCGACATTGCCTGCCGCGCTGAGCTCGGTTGCGGCATCGGTATCCGTCGTGTGCTTTTCCACCGGGAAGGATTCGCCCGTCAGCAGCGCCTGGTTGACGAAGAAATCCCGCGTTGCCAGCAACCGTCCATCCGCTGGCACCAGATCGCCCGCCGACAGCCGCACGATATCGCCCGGCACCAGCTCGGCGACCGGCAAATTGACCTCCGCGCCATCGCGCCGCACCGCCGTCCGCACCGCAACCTGGCCGCGCAAGGCGTTGATCGCGGCATCGGCCCGGCTTTCCTGCCAGAAATCGAGCAACACCGACACGGTCACGATCGCGGTCACGATGATGAAGCTCGCCAGATCGCCGCTGACTGCCGACAGCGCACTCGCCACCAACAGGATTATCACCAGCGGATTGGCGAAGCGCTTGCCGATCCGCAGCCAGGCCGGGGTGCGCTTGGGCGCGGCAGCCTCATTGGTGCCGAATTTTTGCCGCAGAACCGCAACCTGCGGCGTGGTCAAGCCGTCCCCGGTGGTCTGCAGGCCAGCCAGCAATTGCGGCGCGGGAATTTGCCAGAACGGGTCGGTCATGTTGAAGCGCCTTGTCGGCTTGCCTGCCGGTCAGGCTATGCTATCCGAAATACGGCGCCTGTCGTTGCGCCAGATCATTTCAAGGGCCGCACCATGACCGACACCGAACAGGACCCGCGCAGCTGGGCCGACGGCAAGATGCTGTCGTCACGCATCGGCGCGGTTGGCATCATGACCTTCAACCACCCCGAACGGCTTAACGCGGTTTCGATGGAAATGTGGGAAGCGATGGGTCAGATCATGACCGAATTTGGCGCCGATGACAGCATCCGGGTGATCATCCTGCGTGGTGCCGGCGGCAAGGCGTTTGTTTCGGGCGGCGATATCAGCCAATTCGTCAAAACCCGCGCCAGTGCTGAAATCGCCCGCCAGCATGTTGCCAGGATCGCGGTTGGCAGGACCGCGGTCGCAGATTGCGCCAAGCCGACCATCGCCTGCATCCAGGGCTTCTGCCTCGGTGGCGGCCTGGCCATCGCCATGCAGGCCGATTTGCGGATTGCCGGAACCGGCAGCCAGTTTGGCATTCCCGCCGCCCGCCTCGGCGTCGCCTATGGCTATGACGGCCTGCGCACCCTGGTCGGGCTGGTTGGCCCGGCGCATGCGCGGATGATTATGTATGCCGCCGACCGGATTGACGCAGCCGAAGCCGCGCGCATCGGCCTCATCAACCGGGTGCTCGAACCCGACGCGCTGTGGCCCCACGTAATGGCGCTCGCCGCGCGCATCGCCGACAACGCGCCGCTGTCGATCACCGCCGCCAAGGACGGTATCGCCGAGGTGTTGCGCGACCCGGCCGATCGCGATCTGGCGCGGTTGAAGGCCTACGAACACCAAAGCCTCGACAGCGAGGATTTCAAGGAAGGCCGGACCGCGTTCATGGAAAAGCGCCGGCCGCGCTTTGTCGGGCGGTGAAACCGGTTGCGATGGTGTCGCCGACGGCGTATGTATTACCGGATGCGTGAACGGTATTACAGGCGATCAGCATGACCACGAGCGTGACAAGCAAGGGCCAGGTGACCATCCCCAAATCCATTCGCGACCTGCTCGGCATCAAACCGGGAAGTGCCTTGGATTTCGTGCTGGATCGGGATGGGCGGGTGGTCCTCGAAATTCCCGATGAACGTCCGCGCGTGAGCCGGTTTGAAGCTGCCCGCGGCATCGCTGGGCCGGGTCCGAGTACCGATGAAATTATGGCCATGCTGCGCGGAGAGGCCTAGCCCCTCGCAGTGACCCTGGTCGACACCAATGTCCTGCTCGATATTCTGACCGACGACCCCAACTGGGCGGACTGGTCGCTCCACCAAATGGATCGGGCAGCGACGCGCGGGATAATTGTCATCAATGACATCGTTTATGGCGAGGTATCGGTTCGGTTTCCGACGATTGCGGCCTGCGATGCCGGCTTGCGGATTCTGGGCGTGACGATCCTGGCGACACCAA
>JACMOQ010000229.1 GCA_014377905.1 Acetobacteraceae bacterium
GGCGTTCATGCCCGCCTTGGCCCAGGCCGCCACCGATCTGCGCATTATGTGGTACTCAGATGGCAACGAAGGCGATGTCATGCGCGAATTGCTGGACCGCTTCGAAAAGGCCAATCCAGACATCAAGGTGATCCTCGATCGCGTGCCCTACAAAACCATCACCGAGAATTTGCCAGCCCTGGTCAGCAGCGGACAGGCGCCGGACATGGCGCGGGTGACCGATCTCGGCGGACAATCGAGCTACTACCTCGACATCTCACCGCACTTGAAGGACGCCGCCTATTGGGAGGCCAATTTCAAATCGACTCTGCCCTGGACGCGGCCGGAAGGCACGAAATCCGGCGTATTCGGCATGATGACGCAGTTGACGGTGACTATGCCGATTGTCAACGAAACCCTGTTTCAGCAAGCCGGCATTGCCTTGCCGGGCGCCAACGCAACCTGGGATGATTGGGCGAAAGCGACCAAGGCGGTGGCAACCAAGCTCAACATTACCAGCCCGATTGCAATGGATCGTTCCGGGCACCGCATGGCAGGCCCGGCGATCAGCCAGGGCGCGATGTTCTTCAACGGCGATAACGCCGCCCTCGTTGATGACGGGCTCAAAGCCATGGCTCGCAAGATCTATGACTGGCACAAGGACGGCACCATGTCGAAATCAATCTGGGGCTCGGTCGGCGGCGCCAGCTATCGCGGCGCGACGGAGGAATTCGCCAACGGGCAAGTGGTGCTCTACATGTCCGGCAACTGGCAGTTCTCCCAATTCGCCAAAACTGTCGGCGATGCGTTTGACTGGCACGGCGTGCCCAACCCCTGCGGCCCGGCCGCGTGCACCGGCATGCCGGGTGGAGCGGCATTGGTCGCCTACAAAACCAGCAAGCATCCGGCGGAAATCGGCCGGCTGATGGATTATTTGGCGAGTGAGCCGGTTTACGCCGAATTCGTTGCGCGCACGTTATTCCTGCCCGCCCATGAAGGCCTGATGAAAAAGGGCATCGCCTACAAAGCCGATCTGCCACAACTGAAGAAATCGGTCGATGCGGCCTTCGCCAATGTCACCAGGCTGTCGCCGGTGGCGTTCCGCCTGCAAGGCTATCCGCGCAACCGGGTGCTGTTCACCCCGCTGACGGTGCGGCTCAACCAAGCGATCGCCGGGGAAATGTCGCTCGACGACGCGTTCGCGCGGATGACATCGGATGTCGCCGATGGGCTGAAGGCGACCGGAGGCAAATAGATCATGTTGCGCGGCGTGGCACAGCTCATCGACTGGCCGTTCGAGGCGCTGCAACGCGCCATCGGCGCCGCGCGCATGCCTTATGTTTTCGTGCTGCCGAATTTGCTGGTGTTCGGGATTTTCGTTGTCCTGCCGATGATCCTCAACGTCTGGTACGCAACGACATCGGGCGTCGAGTTGATGCCGGAAAAGCGCCCTTTCGTCGGCGGTGCCAACTTCGCCGAACTGCTCGATTGCGGCAATTATCTGATGGTCGCAAGCTGCCATCAGGATCGCTTCTGGCGCGCGATTGGCAACACCATCTGGTTCGTTGGGTTTCAGGTGGTGGTTCTGGTGCTGTTGTCGCTGGTAACCGCGCTCGTCTTGAACCGCCCCATCCCGTTGCGCGGCTTTTTCCGCGCGGTGTTCTTCTACCCGGTGCTGCTGTCGCCGGTGGTGGTAGCGCTGATCTGGAAATGGATCCTGCTGCCGGACGGAGTATTAAACGCCATCGTGGTTGCCAATGGCGGGCAGAAAATCCCGTTCCTGCTCGATCCCGGCTGGTCCTTCACCTGGACCATCGTGGTCAGCGTATGGGCACATATGGGGTTCTACACGCTGATCCTGCTCGCTGGCCTGCAAGCCATCCCGCCGGATTTGTACGAAGCCGCGGAAATGGACGGCACCCCAACCTGGCGGGTATTCGCGCGCATCACCATGCCGCTGCTGATGCCCAACATGGCGGTCGTGCTGGTGCTCGCGCTGATCCGCGCGGTGCAAAGCTTTGATGAGATTTACGTCCTCACCGGCGGTGGGCCTGGCACGGCGACGCAGTATATCGTGCAATATATTTATGAAACCGCGTTCGCCGGGCAGGTCCACATCATGGGGTTGGCGGCGGCAGCCTCAATGCTGGTCGGGGTGGTGTTGCTGATCCTGACCTTGGGGCAATTGCTGCTGTCATCGCGGGCCAGGCAATGATCCGGTTTCTGGCCCGTCGGCGCGGCAACTGGACCGACTGGGTCAGTTGGATCTGGCTAATCTTCGGCCTGCTGGCAATGTTCGGCCCAGTGCTGTGGCTGGTGCTGTCATCGTTCAAAACCCAGTCAGCCTTGCAGGAATTCCCCCCCGGCCTGTGGCCAACCGGTCCGAAGCAGGTTCAGGTCGCCGGTTACGAAAAGCCACTGCCCGCGTTCGTTATCAAACTGCCCGATGGCGCCAGTGTCGAGCGGGTCATGGTCCGCCGCATCGGGTTGGAAGGCCATTTCATCGATCCCGCCGCCCCAGATGCCCCGATGCGTCGGGTAAAACTGTCCGAGGCAACCCCAGTCCGCGAAGTGCATTTTGCCATTGAAAACTACCTGGAACCGCTGGGAAAGTTCAGTTTCGGGAAATATCTGAGCAACTCCGTCATCGTCACGGTGACAGCAACCGCCATCACTTTGCTTATCAACGCAATGTGCGCCTTCGCACTGTCAAAATACGAGTTCCGTGGCCGCAACGGCATCTTCGTTTTCATCGTTTCGACGTTGATGATCCCGATTACCGTGATCCTGGTGCCGGCCTTCCTGGTGATCACCCGGCTCGACATGGGCAACTCGCTATGGGGCGTGATCCTGCCGCCGGCCGCGACACCAACCGGGGTTTTCCTGTTGCGGCAATACATGCTGACCATCCCGGACGAATTGATGGACGCTGCCCGCATGGATCACGCCAGCGAATGGCGCCTGTTCTGGCGCATCGTGCTGCCGCTCGCCGCGCCCGCGCTCGCGGTGCTGGCGATATTTTCGGTGGTGTGGCGGTGGAACGACTTCTTGTGGCCACTGATCGTGCTGAACCGGGAGGAGGTTTTCACCCTGCAACTCGGCCTCGCATCGTTCCAGGGCGAACTGCAAACCCAGTGGCATTATCTGCTGGCGATGACTGTGGTAACCTTGCTGCCAGTAACACTGGTATTCGCGTTCCTGCAGAAATACATCACAACAGGGATTGCGTCGGCCGGGATGAAATAATCCACCAATTGCGCGAACCCCGCAACACCTTCCATCCGCCGTCAATGCATCTTAGCGGCCACATCCACCACCCCGGTGATGATGATCTGGGCGCCGATGCACAGCAGCAGAAACGCCGAAAGCCGCGCGATGGTGCGGCGTGCCGGTGCGCCGATCAGGCCGCCAATCCGGTCGGCGGACCGGTAACATAGCCAGACAATCGCCGCGATCGCGA
>JACMOQ010000230.1 GCA_014377905.1 Acetobacteraceae bacterium
CGATGCCGCGACCACCGCTTTGCGCACCTTGGATGCCTGCCTCGCGCGCGGCGACCTCGAAATTAGCGAGTTGGTGGCAGCCCCTATGGCGGCGGCCCAGGCGGTGCTGGATCGGGACGAACGCCAACTCGGTGTGACCGTGCTCGACATGGGTGGCGGCACCACCGGCATGGCGGTCTATACCAACGGGCATCTGCAATACACCGCCCAATTGCCGTTGGGCGGCGTGCACGTCACTCGCGATATCGCCAACGTGCTTTCGACCCCGCCCGCCCATGCCGAACGGCTCAAGACCATGTTCGGCAACGCCGAGGGCAGCCCCGATGACGACCGCGAGTTTCTCCCCGTGCCGCAGGTTGGCGAAGAAGACGAGCAAATTCACAAAGTCCCGCGCAGCATGGTGGTGAACATCATTAAGCCCCGGCTCGAGGAAACCTTCGAACTGGTGCGCCAGCGACTTGAACAGGAAGGTCTCGGTCGCGCGGCCGGGCATCGTGTGGTGCTGACCGGCGGGGCGAGCCAGCTATCGGGAATGTCCGATCTTGCCCAGCGCGTGCTGGGCCGTCAGGTGCGGATCGGCCGGCCTGTGTTACCGCGCGGATTGCCGGACGCTGCCAGCGGTCCGGCATTCGCGACCCTGATCGGCCTGCTCGACTGGGCTGGCGGCAAAGCGCGACCACTGCACGACATCGACTTCGAGGCAGAACGACCGAGGGGACCGTTTCGCCGCCTTGTTAATTTTCTCCGCGAGCGGGTTTGAACCTGTTCACGAATCGACTGCACCAGATAAACGTAAACCGATATGGGAGTGAGCCGCGATGACCCTGAACCTGACGATCCCACAGCACACGCACACCGATTTCCGCCCTCGCATCACCGTGATCGGCGTTGGCGGCGGTGGCACCAACGCGGTCGACAACATGATCGCCATGAACCTGCAGGGCGTGGAGTTCATTGTTGCCAACACTGACGCCCAGCAATTGATGCACTCACGCGCCGATTGCCGCATTCAACTTGGCCTGCACCTCACGCTCGGCCTTGGCGCCGGTGCCAAACCGGAAATCGGTCAGGCCGCGGCAGAAGAAGCAGCCGAGGAACTGATGCGCCATCTCGATGGCGTCAACATGATCTTCATCACCGCCGGCATGGGCGGCGGCACCGGCACCGGGGCCGCCCCGGTGATCGCGCGCCTCGCCCGCGAACGCGACATCCTGACCGTCGGCGTGGTGACCAAGCCGTTCGCGTTTGAAGGCCAGAAGCGCGCCCGCGCGGCCGAAGCTGGCATTGCCGAACTTACCAAGTTCGTTGACACCCTGATCGTGATCCCAAACCAAAACCTGTTCCTGATGGCCAATGAGCGTACTGGCTGGCGCGAAGCCTTTAAGATGGCCGACAACGTGCTTTACAAGGGTGTCCGCGGGGTCACCGATCTGATGGTCGCTCCTGGGCTGGTGAACCTCGATTTCGCCGATATTCGCACGGTCATGGCCGAAATGGGCACGGCCATGATGGGCACCGGCGAAGCCGAAGGCGAAGGCCGTGCATTGCGTGCCGCCGAGCAGGCAATCCAGAATCCGCTGCTTGAACAGGCCAGCATGGCCGGCGCGAAGGGCCTGCTGATCAACATCACCGGCGGCGAAGACCTGGCCTTGTTTGAAGTTGACGATGCCGCTACCCGTATTGGCAAGGAAGTTCATCCCGACGCCAACATCATTTTTGGTTCCGCGATCGATGAAAGCCTCGCGGGCCGGGTTGTTGTCTCGGTCGTTGCGACCGGCATCGAGTCGGCAACCAGCCATCCGCGTAATGAGGAACGGCCGCGTTTGGTCGCAGTCGGTGGCGGTGCGGTGTATGCCGTATCGGGCAGCAGTATTGACGGCCCGGCGGCCAATGGCCCAAGCGCGTCGCCGCTATCTCTGGTTCCTGAAATTCCGCTCACAACCCGCCCGCAACCGCAACCCGCGACCGGCTGGGCGATGCCGCCGCGTGTGGCACCGTCGGAAATGTCGCCCCAGGCCCCGCCAGCAAGCCTGCCGGTGCAACGGGTAGCTCCGTTGCCGCCGCGTCCGGAACCCACACCCGCTGTTCTCCGCGCGCCCCAGCCAGAAGCGCGCAGTGCGCCGCCGATCGACGATACCCCGTTGCCGCCGCGCCACATCCAAAAGCGCCATCAGCAACCGGTCACCGTGCAACCGAAGGGCGAGGCGCCGCCGCGTCGTCAGTCACTGTTTTCGATCGTTACCCAAGCCTTCAAGCCGGTTCCGCCAGTCGCCGAGCCTGCAGCCGTGGTCGTGGCCGCACCGGCACCGCACCCGGCGCCAATGGCGCAACCATACTTGGAGCCTGTCCAGGCGGCCGGAACTGCTGATTCCGATCTGGAAATCCCCACCTTTCTGCGTCGGCAGGGTTTGCCGGCAAAAGTGTAAGGTGCGCTGCAAAATAATGTGTAGTGTCAGCGAATTAAGCTGTAATACCAAGAAATAAAGCTTGACTGGTCATCCGTATGCAAGCGCCCTAGCTTGCATACGGGGCGCTGCTTTGGTGCCCTCTGCATCGGCCCACCCGATGCCCAGGCTGCTAGGATGGTGAATGGACGGACTGCCCCACCTTGCGATGCTCCACCTCGATCGGCCCCATTACGCGGCGCAGGCGCAGCGCACGCTCAAGACGGCGATCGATTGTGTCGGCGTTGGACTGCATGGTGGGCGCCGGGTGCATTTGGCGCTTCGGCCCGCCGGGATCGATACGGGTATCGTTTTTCGCCGCACCGATCTTGGTATTGATATCCCCGCGCGCTTTGATCTGGTGGTTGATACCAGGCTGTGCACCGTTCTGGCCGCGCCGGGCCGGCCGGATGTGCGGGTGGCAACGGTGGAACACGTGTTGGCGGCCCTTGCTGGCGCCGGTGTGAGCAACGCCATTGTCGCCGTCGATGGCCCGGAAATCCCCATTCTTGATGGCTCGGCGCAGGAGTTCACCTTTCTGATTGCCTGCGCTGGAGTTATCGATCAGGCAGCCGCGCAGCTTGAAATTGCGGTGCTGCGTCCGGTTCGGGTGGAACTTGGTGAAGCCTTTGTGGAATTGCACCCGTCCAGCCATGGCCTCGAACTCGCAGTTTCCATCGACTTCGATGCGGCGGCGATCGGCACCCAGACCCTTGACCTGCTGCTGACGCCTGACAGCTTTCGTGACGAACTCGCCTCTGCCCGCACCTTCGCGATGGCCGATGAAATCGATGCGCTGCAACAGGCAGGCCTGGCCCAGGGCGGTAGCCTGGACAACGCCGTGGTGGTCGATGGCGCGGTGGTGCTCAATCCGGGCGGCTTGCGCTGCCCGGATGAATTCGTTCGCCATAAAATGCTCGATGTCGTCGGTGACCTGGCGCTTGCGGGCACAAGGTTGCGGGCCCGGATGATCGGGCATCGTTGCGGGCATGCGCTCAATAATCAGTTATTGCGCGCCTTGTTTGCCGATCATGCCAACTGGCGGTTGGTGTCGGGGGCCGGTTGGCCGATTGCGGTCGACCCCGCGATTGGCAGTGCCGGCGGACTTGCGGGTTTGCGCGATCATCGGCGCGCCCTGGCGGCGTCACCAAGTTAGCATCACGCGTGTCATGCAGGGGTGGGGTTCGCCTCGCCCGACGGCATGCTATAAGTGCTGTCAAATGAACTGGAAGATCGCCGTGCTAATCCCAACTGCCATGCTTCGCGCCCTTTCCCTGCCCCGTTGGACGGCTACGCTGCTGATGTGTGCATTGCCTGTTCTGCTTGCCGGTTGCGAAACCTTGTCGTCGATCACGCCTTGGAACACCCGGTCCGAAGACCTTCTTGCCCGGGAGGACCCGTCCACGGTCCCGGTTGAAGAACTCTATGGCCGTGGTGTCGATGCGTTGAACGCGGGCAAGTATACCACCGCGGGCCGACAATTTGACCTTGTCGAACAAACCTATCCCTACGCATCCCTCGCCACCAACGCGTTGCTGATGCAAGCCTACTCGGCCTATCTCGAAAACAAATATGCGCTTGCGATCGGTGCGGTCGATCGCTTCATTCAATTGCACCCATCGAGTCGCGATATCGCTTATGCGTATTACTTGCGCGGTCTCTGTTTTTACGAGCAAATCGCCGACGTCAAGCGCGACCAGAAAGGCACGACCGAGGCGATGGGCGCGCTTCAGGAAGTTGTCAATCGCTTCCCCGATAGTTCCTACGCCCGTGATGCTCGCTTAAAAATCGATCTCGCGCGTGATCATTTGGCAGGCAAGGAAATGGAAATCGGGCGCTGGTATGAAAACCAGAAAATTTACGGTGCCGCGATCGGTCGCTTCCAACGTGTGGTCGATGAATTTCAGACCACCAATCATGTGGCCGAGGCGCTGCATCGTTTGACCGAAATATATTTGATGCTTGGCCTCACCGAACAGGCCACCAAAACTGCGGCCGTGCTTGGGCATAATTACCCGGGCAGCAAATGGTATCAGGAAAGCTATGCACGCCTCGCCGAGGTTGGGCAGGTTCCCGATGCGCCAACCGCGGTCAAGACCGGCCGTCCGGGATTTTTCGGCCGCATTTTCAACACGATTTTCTAGCCAAACGCCATGTTGACGGCGATTTCGATCCGCGACGTTGTGCTGATCGACCGCCTCGATCTCAGCTTCAGTGCGGGATTGACCGTGTTGACTGGGGAAACCGGTGCCGGCAAATCCATCCTGCTCGACAGCCTTGGGCTTGCTCTCGGGGCACGTGCCGAAAGTGGTCTGGTGCGCAATGGGTGCGATCAGGCAAGCGTGGCGGCGGTGTTTGTGCCGGCGGCCGACCATCCTGTCTTTGCCCTGTTGCGCGACCAGGGGATCGAGGCGGAGGACGAGATTGTTCTGCGCCGCGTGGTGCTTAAGGACGGCAAGTCGCGCGCCTTTGCCAATGATCAGCCGATCAGCGCCGGATTGCTGCGCCGCGCCGGCGCGATGCTCGTTGAAGTGCAAGGCCAGCACGAACAGATGGGCTTGGCGGACCCGGCGGTGCAAACCCGCCTGCTCGACGCATATGGCGTGAAGTCGGCCCTGCAAACGGCGATCGCGGTGGCGTGGCGTGACTGGCGCAATAGCGTTACCGCACTTGCCGCCGCCCGTGCGGCAATCGAGGCTGCCGAGCGGGACCGCGATTTCCTTGACCACGCCATCACCGAACTATCCGCTTTGGCGCCGCAACCGGGCGAGGAAGATCAACTGGCGATCGAACGCCAGCGCTTGCAGCAAGGGGAACGCCGCGCCGAGGCAATAGCCGCGGCAATGTCCGAACTGACACCGCGCGATCGTCGTAGCGGCGGTCCTGCTGCTGCGTTGCGCGCCGGCGCTCGGGCCTTGCAACGTTTGTTGCCACCGGGCGATGCGGCGACCGATAATCCCGTAACCCCGGCCCTGGCGGCATTGGAACGCGCCGAGGAAGCTCTGGCCGAAGCCGAAGGACTGCTCGCCCGGTTGGCCAATGACCATGACGCCGATCCGCGCCGGTTGGAACAAACCGAGGAACGCTTGTTCGCGCTTCGTGCGGCCGCCCGCAAGCACGCGATCCAGGTTCCCGAATTGCCGCAATTCCTGGCCAATCTGCGCATGCGGCAGGGCGCGCTGGAAAATGGCACCGCCAAGGTCGAAGACCTGGAACGCCAAACGGGCGCTGCTCGCATTGCCTATGTTGCGGCGGCCGAGGCATTGACAGCCGCCCGCAAACAATCCGCCACCCGCCTGGAAGTGGCGATTAGCCGCGAACTGGCGCCGTTGCGGCTGGACCGGGCGAAGTTTGTCGCCGAGATCGCCCCGCTCGATGAAGCGTCCTGGGGCGTGCAAGGGGCAGATGCGGTGCGCTTCCTGATTGCCACCAATCCTGGCCAGACTCCTGGTTTGCTCGCCAAGGTGGCGTCGGGTGGCGAATTATCGCGGCTGATGTTGGCGCTGAAAGTGGTGCTCGCCGGCGGCTCCACCGTGCCAACGCTGGTGTTTGATGAGGTTGATTCCGGGATTGGCGGCGCAACTGCTGCAGCTGTCGGCGACAGGCTGGCGCGGGTTGCAGCCGATGTGCAGGTCCTGCTGGTCACCCACAGCCCGCAGGTTGCTGCACGTGGTAAATCGCATCTGGTAGTTAGCAAGACAAACGTCAAGGGGCGCGCGGAAACCCGGGTCGAACATTTGTCGCTTGACGCACGGCGTGAGGAGATTGCGCGGATGCTGGCCGGCGAAACCGTGACCGAACAAGCCAGGGCGGCGGCTGACAGTCTGCTGGCGGCGACATGAAGCCAATCAACGCACTGACATCTGACGAGGCTACTGACGAGCTTGAATTTCTCGCGGCCGAACTCGCCCGGCATGACCGCGCCTACCACGAAAACGACGCGCCCGAGATCACCGACGCTGAATACGACGCGTTACGGCGGCGCAACACCGCGATTGAGGCCCGGTTTCCGGCTTTGGTGCGTGACGGATCGGCGAGCAAACGGATCGGCGGAAAACCTGCCACCGGCTTTGCCAAGCTTACCCACCTGGTCCCAATGCTGTCGCTCGACAACGCGTTCGATGAAGCTGATTTTAGCGAGTTCTGTGACCGTGTGCGCCGCTTCCTCGGGTTGAAGGACGGGGTTCTGGCGATGGTCGGCGAACCAAAGATCGACGGGCTGTCGATATCGCTGACCTACCGCGACGGGGTGTTACAGCAAGCCGCCACGCGGGGTGACGGCAGCGAGGGCGAGGATGTCACTGCCAATGTGCGGATGATCAGCGCAGTTCCGCCAAAGCTTGCGAGCCGCGCCCCGGCGTTGATCGAAATCCGTGGCGAGATTTTCATGACCAAGGCGGATTTTCTCGCCTTGAATGTCGCCCAGGCCGCTGCTGGTCAGAAACTATTCGCCAATCCGCGCAATGCGGCCGCAGGCAGCCTGCGCCAGCTTGACCCTGAGATCACGAAAACCCGCCCCTTGTCGCTTTTCGCCTATGCGATGGGCGAGGCGAGCACGCGGCCGGCCGACACCCATTCGGGTTGGCTGGTCCAGCTCAAGGATTGGGGTTTTGAGGTCAATCCGCTCTGGGAAAAACTGGAGAGCAGCGCCGCCGCCGCGCAATTCCAGACAAAAATCGGCGCACAACGGGCGGAATTGCCTTACGACATCGACGGCGTTGTTTACAAGATCGACAATCTGGCCCTGCAGGCAAGGCTCGGCTTTGTCGGCCGTGCACCGCGCTGGGCGATTGCCTGGAAGTTCCCCGCCGAGCAGGCCAGCACCGTTCTGGAAGATATTCTGATCCAGGTTGGCCGCACCGGCGCGCTCACCCCGGTGGCGGCGCTCACCCCGGTTAATGTCGGCGGCGTGCTGGTGTCGCGCGCCAGCCTGCATAACCAGGATGAAATTATCCGGCTCGATGCCCGGATCGGCGACACCGTGGTGCTCCAACGCGCCGGCGATGTGATCCCGCAGATCGTGGAGGTGCTTGCCGATAAGCGGCCCGCCAATTCCGCGCCCTATGTCTTCCCGCAAACCTGCCCGGTCTGCGGCAGCCTCGCCATCCGCCCCCCCGATGAGGTGGTGGCGCGCTGCACTGGCGGCCTGACCTGTCCGGCGCAAACCGAGGAACGGCTGATCCATTTCGTCTCCCGCCTCGCCTTCGATATCGAGGGCCTCGGTGACAAAACCATCCGCGAATTCCATGCCGAAGGACTGGTTAAAGGCCCGGCCGATATTTTCCGGCTGCCCGAGCACGAGGCCGCAATCGGCAAGCGCGAAGGCTGGGGGGAATTGTCGGCACGCAATCTCAGCGCCGCCATCCGGGCACGGCAAACCATCGGGTTGGCACGCTTCATCTACAGCCTCGGGATCCGGCGCATCGGGGAGGCCAATGCCAAGCTGCTCGCCCGCCATTACACCAGCTTCGCCAACTGGCGCGCACAAATGGCGGATGCCGTGCAGATCGGATCGGAAGCCCGCAGTGACCTCGGCAGTATTTTGCGCATCGGCACCGCAATTGCCGAAGAACTGGTGGAGTTTTTCGCCGAGCCACGCAATCTGGCGACTGTCGATGAAGTCGCCGGATTCCTCACCATTGAAGACGCCGCCGCCCCTTCAGGCGATGCCAGCGCACTTGCCGGCAAGATTATTGTCTTCACCGGCAGTTTGGAAACCCTGACCCGGCAAGAAGCCAAGGCAATGGCCGAAAACCTTGGTGCACGGGTCACCGATAGCGTGTCGAAGAAGACCGACATCGTGGTGTTGGGTGCCGACGCCGGCTCGAAAGCGCGGCGTGCGGCGGAATTGGGCGTGCGAACGATGACCGAGGCCGAATGGCGCGATCTGGCAGGCTCGTAGCCACACCGCGACAATTTGGCGTCCGGCAATGTCGCGCCTTACGCCACCGCCGCTGCCGTGTGAAGGCAATCGGCGGTGGCCGGCGACCGTTATATTAGACCCTATTTGTAGACGAACGCCCGATCATCGAGGTTGATTGCCGGTAACTCGTCCTTCTCCGCCCAGTAATCCTGATTATGCTGCCATTCCGGCTTGTCGCCGCGTTTGGGCAGCAAATGCATGCCGCGCATCAGATAGCCCGGATTGAAGTTCTCCGCGTCGATCCACGGCATCAGCGGCATGTTGCTATCTTCGGCACGCAGGGTCGGGGTCACGCTGGTCACCCCTTTGGCCTTCATGTGATTCAGCATGTGGCAGACGAAATCCGCCACCAGATCGGCCCGCAACGTCCAGCTTGCGCGAAAATACCCGAACACCCAGGCCATGTTCGGCACTCCGGTGAACATCATGCCGCGATAGGTGACGGTGTCGGAAAACACCAAAGGTTTGCCATCGATGACAAACTCAATATCGCCCAGCACGTTCAGATTGAACCCGGTCGCCGTTACGATGATGTCGGCTTCCAATGTTTCGCCCGATTTAAGCAGGATGCCGGTCTCGGTGAAGCGCTCGATTTCATCTGTGACCACGCTCGCACGCCCGCTTGCCACGCCCTGGAACAGATCGCCATCGGGGATGAAGGCAATGCGCTGGCGCCACGGGCGGTAGGGCGGGGTGAAATGCTTCTCGATATCGTAGTCCTTGCCGAGATAATGCCGCACCCCGGCCAGCAGATCCTGCTTGACCTTCTCGGGTTCCTCGAAGGACCGCTTGGTGAACACCGCACCTTCATACAAAATTTTGCGGCGGACGATTTCGTGGATCCAGGTTTCGTCAACCTGCAACTTGCGCAATTCATCGGCGAGTTCGATCGCATTGCGCCCGGTGCGGAAAAAGGTCGGGGTCCGCTGCAGCATCGTCACATGGGCACAGTCAGCGGCAATCGCCGGCACCAGGGTCGCGGCCGTCGCGCCCGAGCCGATCACAATGACCTTCTTGCCTTTGTAGTCGAGGTTTTCCGGCCAATTCTGCGGATGGACAATCTGCCCCTTGTAGTCCGCCATGCCAGCCCACTCCGGGGTGTAGCCTTTTTCGTGGCGGTAATAGCCTTGGCACATCCACAGGAAATTGCAGGTGAAGCGGGACACGCTGCCGTTATCGGATCGGGTTGCTTCCACCGTCCATAACTGGGTCGCGCTCGACCACGCCGCATCGGTAATCTTGTGGTTGTAGCGGACATGGCTGGCGATGTCGTTTTCGTCGATCACCTCGGCCATGTAGCGGCGAATTTCGTCCGCGGTTGCGATCGGCGCGCCGACCCACGGCTTGAAGCGATAGCCGAAGGTGTAAAGATCGCTGTCGGACCGAATGCCCGGATATTTATGGGTCCACCAGGTTCCACCAAAGCTGTCCTGGGTTTCCAGGATCACATAGGATTTGTCCGGGCATTGCTGGTTGAGGTGATAGGCCCCACCGATGCCAGAAATCCC
>JACMOQ010000231.1 GCA_014377905.1 Acetobacteraceae bacterium
CCACCACCTACCCCCCCAACCATGCCCCCCCGGGCGTCGGGGCCGGGCAAATGAGCAGGGTTGACGGCGCCAGGATCGCGCCCTGGAAAGGGGGGGATGCCGCCCGCGCCGCCGGGCTCGATCAAGCGCTGACGATCGGCAGCGTTGTCGCATCCGACGCGTTCTTCCCCTTTGCCGACGGACTCGAGGCCGCAATCGCGGCCGGCGCCACCGCGGTCATTCAGCCTGGTGGCTCGATGCGCGATGGTGAGGTGATCGCCGCCGCCGACAAGGCCGGCGTCGCAATGGTGCTGACCGGCATGCGGCATTTCCGCCATTGATCATCCTCGCCCTTGATGCGGCTTTGGGGCGCTGTTCGGCCTGCGTGGTGTCGGACGGCGTGGTGCTGGCCCACCGCCATCAGGATGGCGGGCGCGGGCAGGCGGCACTGCTCGCCCCGATGGTCGCTGGCGTGCTGGCGGATGCAGACCTTGGTGCCACCGCGCTCGCGGCCGTCGCGGTCACCGTCGGCCCTGGCAGCTTCACCGGCTTGCGGGCGGCGATTGCATTGGCCCAAGGCATTGCCGCCGGCGCCGGCTGCACGCTCATCGGCGTCACGGTCGCCGAGGCGCTGATTGCTGGCTTGCCCACAAACGCTGCCAGCCGCGATGTCTGGGTCGCCATCGACAGCCGCCGCGATCGGGTGTTCCTGGTGCGTGGCGCCGACCAGGCCGCCTATGCGCTTAACAGTTTGCCTGTCGCCGCCGGCCGCATCGCGGTCGCGGGCGATGCGGCCATCGCCGTGGCCTGCCGCCTCGCGGCACGCGGCACGGCATCGGTGATGCTCACGGACGCAAGATTGCCCGATGCCACAATGGTCGCCGCCGTCGCTGCAAGGCGTCTCGCTGGGGATTTGCCAATGATACCGGTAGAGCCGCTTTATATCGACGCCCCGGAAGCCAAACTTCCAGCCGGCGGCTTGCGTCCGGCGCCGCTTGCCTAGGGCGATGATCGCGCTTATCCCCGCCACCCCGGCCCACGCCGTTATCCTCGCCGCCATCCACGCCGAAAGCTTTCCGGCGCCCGAACGCTGGGGGCCGGACGCCATGGCGCTGCAACTCGAACAACCTAATTGTTACGGCCACATCGATCCCGCCGGCGGCTTTGTCCTCGCCCGGATTGCCACCGATGAGGCCGAGATCCTCACAATCGCTGTCGCCCCCGCCCGCCGCCGGGCTGGCAGCGGATACGCCTTGTTGTTGGCAGCCATCGCCACCGCAACCCGTTACGGGGCAAAATCGATGTTCCTGGAAGTATCGCTGACCAACGAAGCGGCCGGGGCCCTTTATGGGCGCATGGGTTTCGCGCAGGTCGGGCGCCGCCGCCGCTACTACCCCGACGGCGCCGACGCGCTGGTAATGCGCCGGGATATCACGGCGGCACAGAACTGACTGAGGGAATCAGAACTACGCGCGGCCGGGGGCGTGCCAATAAACAACGGCGCGAAATTTATCCTCGGCGCAGCAGCACCTGCACGGTGCCATCAGGCAAAACCGTTTCCGATAGCACCGTATGACCAAGCTGGCGTGCGGTTGCGGGAACATTGCGAACAGGCTCGTCACCGCGCAGCAGCACCAGCAGGGTCTGCCCTGGCGCAAGTCTGTCAAGCGCCAAACGGGTGCGCACAAACGTCATCGGACAGGTTTCGCGGGTGATATCGAGTGTCTGATCGAAATCGCCCGATGAAATTTGGGTCATACACAGGCGGCCTTATTGGAACAGGTCATTTACACGTTGCGAAACGCACGAAGGCAATCATATATAGCGCAGTTTTACATTTTGAAAGCAGTTCCATGTCTGGTGATTTTGCTGATGTCGATATTCTTGCTCTGACCGCTCAAATAGTTTCGGCTCATGTCGGCAATAACAGCGTGCCGGGCGAACAATTGCCGGGTTTGATCCAGGACGTATTTCGCAGTCTTTCGGGGATTGGCACGATCGCGCCGATTGTGGAACGACCGGAACCCGCCGTTCCGATCAAGAAATCAGTTTTCGCGGATTACATCATCTGCCTTGAAGATGGCAAGAAGCTCAAAATGCTTAAGCGTCATTTGCAGGCGTCCTTTGGCATGTCGCCTGCCGATTATCGCGCCCGTTGGGGGCTCGCTGCCGATTATCCAATGGTCGCGCCGAACTATGCCGCGGTCCGCTCAAATCTCGCCAAGCAGATCGGCCTCGGAAACACCCGCCGCGATGCGGTGCCAGAACAAGTCGCCGCCCCTGCGACCAAGCGCAAACCCGGCCGCCCCCGCGCCATCCGCGATTGACCTTGGCATCCAGGCGTTGCATGTGTGCCGCAGGCCCTAATTTCGGGCAGGTCCGGTCGTTGACCAAGAATTAAAGGTGCACCTGAACGCGGATGGAAAGCCCTATCGAACGCCTCTGCGTCGATCGCGGCCTGAAGATGACCGGGCAGCGCCGGGTCATCGCCCGCGTGCTATCGGACGCCGTTGACCATCCCGACGTCGAGGAGCTGTATCGCCGCGCAACCGCCCTCGACGGCCGAATTTCAATCGCCACCGTCTATCGCACGGTGCGCCTGCTGGAAGAAAACGGCATCCTCGAACGGCGTGATTTCGGCGGTGGCCGCGCGCGCTACGAACCGACCGAGCCCGGGCCTCATTATCATCTGATCGACGTCGAAACCGGGCGTGTCATTGAATTCGAGGACACCGAGCACGAACGCGCACTGGCGGCTATCGCTGCCCGACTCGGGTTCGATCTGGTGTCCCACAGGTTGGAATTATTTGGCCGCGCCCGCCCAGCAACCGGTCACGTTGCAGAGACGGCGATGGGCAAACCGAAAAAGGGAAAATCCGCATGATTTCCAGCCCCGTCTTTGCCGGGGCATCGCCCGGCTTTGCTGAAGTTCGCGCCGGCTCCCTGGGTGTGCGACTTGCCATGTCGGCGGCCGAGATCGATGCCAGCCAGGCCCTGCGCTACCGGGTTTTCTACCAGGAAATGGGCGCCCACCCAGACGCCGATACCGCCGCCAGCGCGCGTGATCGCGATCGTTATGATGATGTCGCCGACCATTTGCTGGTGCTCGACCATGCGCTCGGCGATGGGCCGGAACGGGTCATCGGCACCTACCGCCTGATCCGCAAACCGGCTGCCGCCCAATTGGGGCGGTTTTACACCGCCGATGAGTTTGACATCGCGCCGATTTTGCAAAATGGCGGTGAGGTGCTCGAACTCGGGCGCTCCTGCGTTGATATCGCCTATCGCAAATCGAGTGTGATGCAATTGCTGTGGCGCGGCATAGCGGCCTATGTGGATTTGCATGCGATCGATCTGATGTTTGGCTGTGCCAGCCTGCCGGGCACCGATCCCGACGCGGTGGCGACACACCTGACCTACTTATATCTCAACCACCTCGCGCCACCCGAATTGCGCCCTCGTGCTGTTCCCGCGCGCTATATCGCGATGAACCGGATGGTCGCCGATAGCTTCGAGCCACGCCGGGCACTGGCCGCACTTCCACCGTTGATCAAAGGTTATCTCCGGCTCGGCGGATTTGTCGGCGATGGCGCGGTGATCGACGCGCAGTTCAACACCATCGATATCGCCGTGGTGGTCAAAACCGATCTGGTGACCGAAAAATATCTGCGCCATTACGAGCGTGGGTTGCGCGACGCCGCCGCCGGGGATTGAACTATTCGATCGGCGCCAGATACAAAAGGTAATAAACCGCCCAGATAATCAGGGTCGTAACGACAATAATCGCCGACGCCCACAGTGCAATCCTGCGAACCCAGTAGGATGTGGGTTTTGGCACGCCGGGGCGCATTGCCATGTCTTTGAGCGCCGCGGCTTCAGCCGCGCCTGCGATCGTGGTTGGTCGTTTTGTCATGGTTCCAGACAGCAAGTGGGGAAGGGCTTTCCCCGCGCAAAACTGTTTATCACACGCGCCCGGCTTGCCCAATGCGAAATCCTGCCCCAGGGTTGGAAACCAACAGACAGGGAAAAGCGCAGATGCACATCAGCTTGGCGGGCCGCAGCGCGGTCATTACCGGTGGCAGCAAGGGGTTGGGGTTGGCGATGGCCAAGCGCTTTGCCGCCTCGGGCGCCGATGTCGCATTGCTGGCACGCACTCAGGCGACCCTCGATACCGCCCGTGCCGAAGTTCAGGCGGTCGCCAAGGCCAAAGTCATTGCGGTCGCCTGCGATGTCAGCCGCGCCGACAGCATTGCCGCCGCCCATGCCGAGGTTTCGGCGCAATTCGGCAAGGTGGATATTCTGGTCAACAACGCCGGCCAGTCCCGCACCGGCCCGTTTGAAACCATTACCGATGCGATCTGGCAGGAAGATCTCGACCTCAAGCTGTTCGCCGCCATCCGCCTCACCCGGCTGGTCTGGCCGGGGATGCAGGAACGTCGTTGGGGGCGGGTCATCAACGTGCTCAATATCGGCGCCAAGGCCCCGCGTGCAGGCGGCAATCCGACGGTGGTGTCCCGCGCCGCGGGCCTCGCGCTGAGCAAAGTGCTGGCTGGCGAGGGCGCGCCGCATGGCATTCTGGTCAACGCGCTGCTGGTGGGGCTGATCGTGTCTGATCAGGTCCGGCGTGGCCATGCGGCACTGGTGGCGAAGGGCTCGAACGTCACGCTCGAAGAACACATCGCCAAGACCGGCACCAGCGTGCCGCTCGGGCGGATGGGCACGGCCGAGGAATTCGCCAACATGGCGTGCTTCCTGGCCAGCGACCAGGGCGGCTACATCGCAGGCACCGCCATCAACGTTGACGGTGGCGCGTCGCCGGTTTGGTGAAACAATGCAGCATCCGGATGGCGGCTTCTTCCAGTCATTCGGACGCCTGGTTTCAGGCTTGCTTCAACTCGATCAAACTCTGCCTTATTGCGCGCCCCTGCTGAATCCGATGTTCGATATAATCCGGATCGCCCCACCGCACCGCGCGCGCCATCGCCTGCGCGTCTTCGGTAAAGCGCTGCAACATCTCCAGCAATGCCTCGCGGTTGTTCAAAAAAATATCCCGCCACATCACCGGATCGGACGCGGCGATCCGGGTGAAGTCACGGAAGCCCGACGCCGCAAATTTCAGCACCTGCTGGCGGCTTTCGTCTTCCAGCGCATCGGCGGTGCCGCAGATGGTGAAAGCAAGCAGATGCGGCAAATGGCTGACGATGGCCATCACCCGGTCATGATGGCCGGGTTCCATGACCTCGATCATCGACCCACAGCGGCGCCACAGTTCAGCGATTTTTTCTACTGCCCCGGCGTCGGTTCCCGGCGGCGGGGTAAGCAGCGTCCAACGGCCTTGGAACAGGGTGGTGAAGCCGGCATCGGGGCCGGAGTATTCAGTGCCCGCCACCGGATGGCCGGGCACGAAATGAACGCCTGCCGGCACGTGCGGCCCAACATCGCGGATCACTGATTGCTTGGTCGATCCGACATCGGTCAGCACGCATCCAGGTGCCAGATGCGGCGCGATCGCCTGGGCGAGCGCTTCGTAAGTTCCCACCGGGGCGCACAGCATGACGCAATCGGCGCCCGCGACCGCTTTGGCCGGGTCAAGCTCCACCCGATCGGCGATGCCGAGTTCCATCACCCGATCGAGCGTGGCCTGGCTGCGCGCATTGGCGACGACTTCGCCTGCAAGGTCGCCGCGTTCACGGGCGATGCGGGCGACCGAACTGCCGATCAACCCGATGCCAATAAGGGCGAGGCGGCGAAACACCGGCTCAGTCATGGGTGTTTTGCGCCATGAACCCGGCGACGGCATCGGCGACCATGCCGCATTCCTCGGCGGTGCCGACCGTCATGCGCAGGCAATGCGGCAAATCATAAGCCGCCATGCCGCGGACGATGATGCCGTGCTTGCGCAAATGCGCGTCGGCGGCGGCAGCCTTCGCGGCCGTTCCGAAATCAACCAAAAGAAAATTGCCTTCCGTCGGGTAGACTTTCGCACCTGCCTTGGTGATCGCGGCGGCAAGCCGGGCGCGCCATTCGGTGTTGTGGGCACGGCATTTCTCGACCCAGCCGGGTTCTTCCAACGCGGCAACGGCCGCGGCCTGGGCGGCAAGATTGACGTTGAACACCCCACGCACTCGGTTGATCGCATCGATCACGCCGTCCGGCGCGTAGCCCCAGCCAACCCGCATGCCGCCAAGGCCGAACACCTTGCTGAAGGTGCGCAACATGATGCAGTTATCGCCGGCATCGACCAGGGCCACACCGGCATCGTAATCGGCGGCCTCGACATATTCGGCATAGGCGCTGTCGATAACCAGCAGCACGTTGGACGGCAGGCCGGCACGCAGACGCAACATTTCGGACTGCGGCAGCAGGCTGCCGGTCGGGTTGTTGGGGTGGGCCACGAAAACGATGGCGGTTTCCGGGGTGACAGCTTCCAGCATCGCATCGACATCGGTGCACAAATCGCGCTCCGGCACCTTGATCACCCGGCTGCCAGCATAGGTGCCGGCGATCTGATACATGGTGAAGCCGTGCATGCTCATCAACACATCGGTGCCAGGGCCGCCGTAGATGTGGGCCAGGATGCCAATCAATTCGTCCGAGCCGGTGCCGCAGACGATGCGCGCCGGATCGAGCCCGAAACGGCTGCCGATCGCCGTGCGCAGTGCGCCGGACCCGCCATCGGGGTAGCGATGCAACTCGGCGGCTATTTTCGCATAGGCAGCGCTGGCCGACGGCGGCGGGCCAAATGCACCCTCGTTGGACGACAATTTCAGCACCCGGTTGATGCCGGGCAATTTGTGGTCACCGCCGACATAGGCGGCGATGGCCAGGATGTTGTCGCGCGGTTGCGGTGATCCGGTCATGATTGGTCTCCGTCCAGAGGCATCGCGTAGCCGCCGAGCACAACGGGCGGGCGCAGAATTTCGGCCATCGCGGCAAGGCGCAGGTCGCCGTCAGACACCATCCCCGCCACATCCACCAGCGCATGCGCAACGCCGGCGGCCCGGTTGCGGCGCAGGATGATCGTGCCAGGGCTAAAACCGGCGGCGGTGATCACGCTGGTTAGCCGGGCGCGGGAGGTATCGAGGGCGAGTTCAAGACCAAGGAACGACCGGTCATCGGTGCTGGCATCCGGGGCGGCGGTCGCGACCACCAGGGCCTCGACCAGCGGCGCGCCTTCAGGACGTGGTGCCCAGAATGGCAGCTTGGCGACAATATGAATGCGGGGTTCGTCGCGATGCAGTAGCGCGGTCCACCAGGCCAGCGCCGGGCCTTCTTCTTCGTCGGGCATTGGCAGCACAGCGGCAATGGCGCGCCCGGCACTCACCTCACCGATCGCCTGCGCCGGGGACCGATGTATCCGCAGCGGGGTCAGCGCACCGAAATGTTCCCGCGCACATTGCACGAAGGGGTTGCCAGGCTCGGTTTCGCAAACCGCAATAACATAGCTGCGCTGCATACCGGTGGTGCCAGCGAGCAGTTCGCGCCACATCCGGGGCAGCACCTGGCGCGGCAGGGCGCCTTGGTGGTGGCCCAATAATCGGCGAATGATATCGGCTTCGCGGCCAGGGCGCAGCGCGACCTTGCCCTTGGTCCCAAGGGCTGCCACAGCTTCCACCACCGTCGCACGCGCCATCAGCAACGCGTGGATGCTGTCATCGATCCGGTCGAGCTCGGCACGGAGGGCGGCGAGGCTTGCCGCGGGGTCGTTCTGGTGTGTCGTGGTATCTGGCATGGACCCGTCGTTCTTGGACTGACCGCATTTGGTGCGGGGCAAACTGCAATAGCCGATGGGCCCCACTCTGCAAAGCTTGCGCTCGGCATGCCCGCACCGCATATGCTTAGGGCGTCATGACCACATCATCCTTGCAATCATTGCACGCCATTCGCCATCAGCACGCCGAATTTGCCGACGGGTTGATGCTGGAATGTGGCATCGCGTTGCCGCATCTCGAAGTTGCTTATCGCACCTATGGCACCCTAAACCCGGACCGGACCAATGCAATCCTGATTTGCCACGCCCTGACGGCCGATCAATATGTCGCCGAGACCCACCCGCTCACCGGGCGTCCAGGCTGGTGGGACCAGGTGGTGGGCGCCGGGATGGCCATCGACACCGATCGCCACTTTGTCATCTGCACCAATGTGCTGGGCGGCTGCATGGGCACCACCGGCCCGCGGTCACCGCGTGGCAAGGACCCGGCCGATGTCTGGGGCACCGATTTCCCGCCGGTCACCATCCGCGACATGGTGCGGGCGCAGAAGCGCCTGATCGACCGCCTCGGGATCGACAAATTATTTGCCGTGGTTGGCGGCTCGATGGGCGGGATGCAGGTGCTCGACTGGGCGGCGGCCTATCCGGACCATGTGTTCGCCGCCGTGCCGATCGCCACCGCCCCCTATCACTCGGCGCAAAACATCGCCTTCAACGAAGTCGGGCGGCAGGCGATCTTTGCTGATCCGGACTGGAAAGCCGGGCGCTACTGGGAGGATGACGGCATGCCGACGCGCGGCCTCGCGGTCGCCCGCATGGTCGCCCACATCACCTATCTGTCGGAAGAAGCGCTGACCCGGAAGTTCGGCCGCCGCCAACGCAGCACCGAAACCGCGTCAAGCATGGCCGCATTGTTTTCCGACAAGTTCGAGGTCGAAAGCTACCTTCAGCACCAGGGCAGCACGTTTGTCGGCCGGTTCGATGCTAATTCCTACCTGACCATTACCCGCGCCTGCGATTACTTCGATCTGGCGGCGGAACATGGCGACAATCTTTCCGCGGCTTTCGTCGGTACCCGCACCCGGTTCTGCCTGATCAGCTTCACCTCGGACTGGCTCTACCCGACCAGCGCCAGCCGGGCGGTGGCCCGCGCGCTGAATGCCGCGGCCGCCAATGTCAGCTTTGTCGAAATCGTGTCGGACAAGGGGCACGACGCCTTCCTGCTTGACGAGCCCGATTTTCACCGCACCCTTGCCGGGTTCCTGCGCGGCTGCGCTGAACATGCCGGGCTGAATAAGTGACCGACACCGTGCGCTACGTCGCCAAGAACATGCGGCTCGATCTGCGGCTGATCGCGGAGATGATTCCGGCGCGGACCAAGGTGCTCGACATTGGCTCGGGTGACGGCTCCCTGATTGAGCATCTTTTCCGCACCAAGGCCTGCGACGCGCGCGGCATTGAGATCGACATGGCGGAGGTCACACGCTCGGTCGCCCATGGCCTACCGGTCATGCAGGGCGATGCCGATAGCGATCTGGCGCAATATCCCGATGGTGCATTCGATTACGTAGTGCTGTCGCGCACCTTGCAGGCGGTCGAACGGCCACGCGAAGTGCTGCGTCAGATGCTGCGCATCGGCCGCCATGCGGTGGTGAGCTTCCCGAATTTCGGGCACTGGCTGGTCCGCATGCAGTTGCTGTGGTCGGGGCGGATGCCGATGACCTCGGTCTGGGCCAAGCCGTGGCACGAAACCCCCAATATCCATCCCTGCACCATCCGCGACTTCTTCGTGCTGTGTGCGGAAGAAGGCTACGTGGTGGAAAAATGGCTGGCTGTGGATGAAGCTGGGCA
>JACMOQ010000232.1 GCA_014377905.1 Acetobacteraceae bacterium
GAAGGCGCGCATCTGCGGCCGCCGTTTGTGTCAATCAATCCAAAATCGAAAATTCCGGTGCTGGAACGTGATGACGGGTCGCTGCTGACCGAATTCCAGGCGATCGCGCTGTGGCTTGCTCTGACCAATCCGGGTGCCGGACTGCTGCCGAGCGATCCGGAAGATTTGGTGCGTGGACTGGAAATCATGGAATACTCGATCTCGACCCAGCACATGCATGCGTTTTCCCGTATGTTCAACCCGCGCAAATACGCCCAGCACGAAGCCGATTATGACACAGTGCGCGAACAAGGCCGGGCGATGGTGGACGCCGGCTTCAAGGTGCTGGATGCGGCAATGGCGGGCCGTGACTTTGCCGGTGGCCATTTCTCGATCTTCGATGCGGCGCTCTACTATGTCGAGTTCTGGGGGGCAGCACGGATGAAAATGACTTTGCCGCCCAATTGCGCCGCCCATTTTGCCCGGATGAATGCGCGCCCGGCCGTGATGCGGATGCTGGCGAGCGAAGGCCTGGCCGTATGAGACTTATCCAGCGCGCCTTCTGGTTCCTGCGCCACGGCGAAACCGACTGGAACGCGCAGGGCCTGAGCCAGGGCAATGTCGATATCCCCCTGAATGCCAACGGCCTGGCACAAGCCGCGCGCGCCGCCGACATGCTGCGCGGGCGCGGGATCATTACGATTGTGGCGTCACCCTTGTCGCGCGCGCATGATACCGCGCGGATTGCCGCGACCCCGCTGGGGCTGGAGGTTGAACTGGATGAGGGGCTGCGCGAAGTTTCCTTTGGCAGCCACGAAGGCCAGCCAATGTCGGACTGGTTCAATGACTGGGTGGCCGGCCATTTCACCCCGCCGGACGCCGAGCCGTTCATGGACTTGCGCACCCGCGCGGTTGCGGCGGTGAACCGCGCGCTCGCCAAGCCGGCACCGGTGCTGGTGGTAGCGCATGGCGCATTGTTCCGCGCGCTCCGGGCGGAAATGGGGCTGGAGCCGAACGTGCGGACGGCGAACGCGATGCCGTTCTTTTGCGAGCCGGGTGCGCCGGAGTGGAGTTTGACGCCGGCGGAGTGACCTGAGTGGCGAATTTCGGGTCGACCAATGGTCAGACTTCACCACGCTGGTGAAGGCAAAGATGCGGTTCCAGGCGGAACCGCATCACAGTGGTCAGCTCAAACAAACATCTCTATTCCGCCATCAAGCGCCATCAGCCCGATTTCGAGCTTCATGGTCGGCTGGCGTTTGGTCATTTCGGCACGGAAGGCGGTTGCCGCCTTCTGATGGGTTTCAGTTTCCAACGCCCTGGTGGCAACCGCGCCTTCGCCATAAGCAATTTTGGCCGCGCCACAATCGCGATGATCGATCGCGATCAGTCGGGTAATGCCGTGCAGCTTGATCGATGTGCCGAGATTATCCCAAAACGCCGGCTGCCAGGACGCGAATTGCGGCGCGACGACACCAATCGCGGCACCCGCGATAACGAATTGGCTGAACTTGCCACGCAGACCACGGCCGAACATGTAGTCGCCAACCGGCGTCACCATGCGCGGATCGATGCAGGACAGCAGCATCGAGTCAAACACCGCGCCATCGGCAGCACGCACCGCACCGGGGATCAGCAGTGGGGCGGCGACCAGGCCCGCGAGAACTGCGCGGCGCGAAACGCCCTTCCCACCGGGAAAGCCCGCCGGCAAACAGCAGGCGCAAGAAAAGCCATGAGTTTGGGTTGTCATCATTGAAGTTCCTCCCGATTGATTATTCAAATAGTAACAACGCGGTGCAGAACACGCAACTGCAATCGACGTCCCACCCAAGGTCGCATGCCCGAGGTTAAGGCTTCGTTGCCCC
>JACMOQ010000233.1 GCA_014377905.1 Acetobacteraceae bacterium
GCACCAGATCGCCGAGCGTCCAGCGATGGGTGTAGACGTATTTCGCCTGGGTTGCGTGTTCGACCAGATCGCGGATGAGCGACATCGCTTCCGGGCGCGGCATGTCCTCGATTTCGCCAATATGGCTCGACAGGAAAATCGACTTGCGGCCGGTGACCGCGTTGCGTCTCACCAGGCGCTGGCGCACCGGGGCGAAATTGAGCTTCTCCTGTTCGGAAAACTCACCAAACCCGAGCAGCCCGCGCGAATAAATCAGCGAATGATGGGTGACCATGTCGGCAATCAGCGCGCGATCATCATCGGGCAAGTCGTCATACGCGGCGCGCATGTCGG
Organism: Acetobacteraceae bacterium; assembly: GCA_014377905.1. Taxonomy (GTDB): domain Bacteria; phylum Pseudomonadota; class Alphaproteobacteria; order Acetobacterales; family Acetobacteraceae; genus CAITOL01. The sequence goes on from JACMOQ010000233.1 coordinate 334, forward strand.
CGAATTGGGTGTCGCCGCCGGCCTTGGGAATGGCGCGCGCTGACAGGCCGGAATATTTTGCCGGCGTTGCCTTGAAGCTGCTGTCGGAATGCCAAAGATTATTGCCAAGGTTGAACATCCGCCGCCGGTCATCGCGGGCGAACAGTTTGTTGTCCTGATCGAGATTGGAAATATCGGCCATTTCCATATCGAGCCGACGCTGGTCGCTGGTCTGGATGTTCCCTGTGGCAAGTTCGAGCTTCCCGAAATTGCGCGCGAAGGCCTTCTGCTGGTCATCGTCGATAAACTGGGCGGGGAACACCAGAATTGCGTGCTGGTTCATCGCGGCGTCAATATCGGCGACCTCGGCCGCGGTAAGCGCGTGGCGCAAATCGACGCCCTCAAAGCGGGCGACGAACACGGGATGGATCGGGGTGATCTGCATGGGTTCCTCCGGTGGCACTTTTTTGATCTTGCGCTTTGTAGCGGGGCGCGGAAAGCCAATTCAAGGATAGAGCTAGCGCTGCGGAAGAGTCTTCTTTTTGTGTACAAAAAGAAGCAAAAAAACTTTTTATCTATTTCTTGCCGTTGGCGTACATTCCTTGGATACCGGATGTGCTCGGACGCAGGTTGGAAAAATTTTTGCTTTTTTTTTCAGAACAAAAGCGCTTACCTCGCGATGATTTTTTTGGAGATAACAATGCCGATGATCGCTGTGAACAGCACGCATTTGAACTACATCCTCGACGGCAAGCCAGGCGCGCCTTTGGTCGTGCTGTCGAACTCGCTGTCGACGGATTTGCGCATGTGGCAGCCGCAGGCCGCTCTGCTGGCCGCACAGTATCAGGTGCTGCGCTATGACACGCGCGGCCATGGCGCATCGCCAGCGACACCGGCGCCCTATAGCGTGGCCATGCTCGCCGATGATCTGGCCGGGTTGCTTGATGGGCTGGGGTTTGCGTCCGCCCATATTGTCGGCCTGTCGCTGGGCGGGATGACCGCGCAGATGCTGGCGGTGCGGCGCCCCGATCTGGTGGCGAGCGCGGCGCTCGTCGCCACCACCTGCGCCCCGCCCTTTGGCACCGCCGCCGCCTGGGCCAAACGCGCCGACGATGTGCGGGTCGCTGGCGATTTCAGTGATGTAGAAGGCCCGATGCTGGAACGCTGGGTCACCCGCCGGTTCCGGCGTGCCAATCCGGCTGGATTGGCGCTGATCCGCGAGATGATTCTGGCGACGAAGCTGGAGGGTTATATCGGCTGCTGCCACGCCATTGGCGGGCTGGATGTGTGCGGCCAACTGGCGAATTTCCCGCGCCCGATTGCGATCGTTGCCGGTGAGGAAGACCCCGGCACGACCGTCGAGGACGCCGAGCGCATTCTCGCCGGCATCCCGCACGCGTCGCTGACCGTGATGCCGGGCGCGCGGCATTTGCTCAACTGGGATGCCGAGGCAGCCTTCACGCCGTGGCTGATGGCCTGGTTGGCCGATGTAAACCAATCCACGTCTTCCCAACGCGCCCATGCACCTTTAGCATAGCCCCCAAGCGACCACGGCAAGGGCGCGCATTGGGAGAACAGACATGGGTTTGAGCATCGATTGGCGCGCGGTACTGCGAAACACCTTGCTGGCAACGGCAGCGTTCGGGCTGCTGGCCGGGAGTGCGGTGGCGCAAAAGCGCGGCGGCACCTTAACCGTCGGCATGGAACTCGACATAACCGGGTTCGATCCGCTCAAGGTCGGCGTGTTCGATACCTCGGCGTACATGGCCGCCGCGTTGATTTTCGATACGCTCACCATGCTTGATGACAAGGGCGCCGCCCAGCCCAAGCTTGCGGTGTCGTGGACCAGTTCCGAAGACCTCAAGACCTGGACTTTCAAGCTTCGCGCCGGGGTGAAATTCCAGGACGGAACCCCGTTCAACGCCGCCGCGGTGAAGTGGAACATTGATCGCCAGAAAGACCCGGCGAATAAATGCCGTTGTGCTTTCTATATCAGCAATGTTGATGCCGTTGACGCGCCGGATGAGCTGACCCTGATTTTTCGTCTCAACACGCCGTCCAGCATGTTGCCGGAAACTCTCAGCCTGCCGAGCTCCAACAACGTTATGCAGTCCCCCACTGCCATCCAGGCCAAGGGCGACGACTATAACCGCAACCCGGTGGGCACTGGCCCGTATGTCTTGAAATCCTGGGTCGCCGGCGACCGCATGGCCCTGGAAAAGAACCCGGATTACTGGGACAAGGACCGCGTCTATCTCGATCGGATTGCACTGAAGCCGCTGCCTGATGCGCAGGCGCGTTTCGCAAGCTTGCAGTCAGGCAGCGTTGATATCATCTGGCACGACGAATCTGACAGCGACAATCTCAAGAAGGTCGCCACCATGCCGGCCTTCACCTTGCATACCTATGTCGGGTCCGGTGCCGGGGTCAGCGCAATCAATACCAAAAACCCGCCGCTGGATGATGTCAATGTCCGCCGCGCGCTGGTAATGGCGCTCGACCGCAAAGGCATTGCCGACGCGATTTATGGCGGCATGCCGCGCCCCGCAACCAACCCCTACGGCGAGGGATCATGGGTGAAATGCGCCGATGATGGCGCCCTGCCCTACGATGTCGCCAAGGCAAAAGCGTTGATCCAGGCTTACGGCAAGCCGGTGAAGTTCGCCCTGGTGGTCACCTCGACGCCGCGTGGCCGCGCGGTTGGTCAGGTTTATCAGCAGATGTGGAAAACCATCGGCGCCGACGTCAGCATCGAGCAGATCGATCAGGCATCGTTTCCGCCGCGCGCATTCGCCCGCAAGTTTGACGTTATCGGCTGGCGCATCATCGATCTCGCCGATCCCGATCCGCAGATGTATGCCAATTTCCACAGCGCCAGCCCGGTGAACCTCGCCAATTATTCCAATCCGGAACTGGATCGCCTGCTGCAACACGCCCGCGTAACCGCCGACCGGACCGAGCGGACCAAGGATTACTGCGCGATCAGCCGCCTGCTGAATAGCGAAGCAACCTGGTTTTGGACCTTCCAGAACACCTATTACGCGATCTCCAAGGCGCGCGTGAAAGGCCTCCCGAAAATGTATTCCGGGGTGATTGACGTCTCGCACGCCTGGTTGGACTAAAACCTTGCTCAAACTGATCGGCCGGCGGCTGCTTTATCTGCTGCCGGTGTTGCTGGCGGTCAGCGTGCTGACCTTTCTGGTGGCGGCGTTGCTGCCTGGGGATATGGCCGAAGTGCTGCTGGGGGATCAGGCAACGCCTGAGACCCTGGCAGCACTTCGCCATGACATGGGATTGGATCAGCCTTTGCTGGTCCGCTATTTCATCTGGCTCAGTCATGTGCTGCAAGGCGATTTCGGACGATCATTCCGCACCGGGCAAACCGTGCTGTCAGCCGTTGCCGAACGGCTGCCGATCTCACTCGAATTGATGCTGGGCGCGCAGCTGATCGGGCTCTCCATCGGCATCCCGGTCGCAATCATTTGCGCGGTCCGTCAGGGCAGCTGGTTTGACCGCACCATGACCGGTGGCGCCTTTGGCATGCTGTCCGTGCCATCGTTCTTGTCGGCGATCCTGTTGATCTGGCTGTTCGCTGTGCAATTCCAAATCCTGCCCGCCACCGGCTACACCCCCTTTTCGGAAGACCCGTGGGGCAATCTGCGGGGCTTCGTGCTACCGGCGCTGACCCTCGCATTGGGCGAATGGCCGGTGATCACGCGGGTGCTGCGCTCGGATATGATCGCCACCTTGCAGGAGGACTTTATCGCCATGGCGCGCGCCAAAGGCCTCAAGCAATCGCGCATCCTGCTGGTGCACGCGCTCAAGCCGTCGTCGCTGACCTTGGTCACGGTGACCGGCATCAATATCGGCCGGCTGATCGGGGGCGCGGTCATCGTCGAAACGATTTTCGCGATGCCAGGCATTGGCCGCCTGCTCGTCACCGCGATCTATTCCCGCGACCTGATGATGCTGCAAGGCGTGGTGCTGCTGGTGGCGTCCGGTTTTGTGATGCTGAATTTCATTGTCGATCTGCTTTACGCAACGCTTGACCCGAGGATCCGGCATGGCCGCGGTTAGACGACGAACCGGCCTGCTGTTCTGGTGCGCTTTGGGATGGATCACTTTGGTGCTGGTGCTGGCCATCATCGCCGGGGTGCTGCCGATCCCAAGCCCGACCGACATGGATATTTTCGCCCGCCGCAAGGGGCCTTCGCTGGCGCATCTGCTCGGCACTGACAGCCTCGGGCGCGATGTGCTGGCGCGGCTGATTTACGGCGCGCGGATTTCGCTGAGCGTGGGGCTGCTCGCACCTGTGATCGGCCTCAGCATCGGCGGCGCGTTGGGATTGCTCGCCGGGTATTTTCGCGGCCGGTTTGAAACTTTCGTAACCGGCGGCGTCGATGTCGTGCTCGCCTTTCCGCCGCTGATCCTGGCGATGGCGGTGACCGCCTATCTCGGGCAATCGATTGTGAACCTGACGTTGGTGCTGGGGTTTCTCGGCATTCCCGCCTTCACCCGGGTGGCGCGGGCGGCAACGCTTACGTTCAGCGCCCGCGAATTTGTCACCGCCGCGCGCGCACTTGGCGCCGGGCATGCCCGCATCATCCTGAAGGAATTACTGCCCAATGTCGCATTGCCGCTCGGCGCGTTTTTCCTGTTGGGTGTGGCTGTCACCATCGTGGTCGAGGGCGCATTGAGCTTCCTTGGCTTGGGCGTGCCGCCGCCGGCACCAAGCTGGGGGGTGATGATCGGTGAAGGGCGCGAAAGCCTGGAAATGGCCCCCGCCTTGGCGTTTCTGCCGGCCGTTGTCATGTTCCTGACGGTGCTGTCCTTCAACCTGGTTGGCGACACGTTGCGCGCGCTGACCGACCCACGACAGGGCGCGTTATGAGCATGCTGGAGGTTGAAAACACCATCGTCGACCTGCCCACCCCGCGCGGGATGCTTCGCGCGGTGGATGGTGTCGATCTGACGCTTGAAGCCGGCAAAACCTTGGGCGTGGTCGGCGAAAGCGGCAGCGGCAAGACCATGCTGTCGCGCGCCATCCTGCAATTGCTGCCGCGCCGCGCCAAGCTGTCCGGCGCCATTCGTTTCGACGGGCAGGACATGACCCGCATTCCCGCCGAGACTTTGCGCAAGCTGCGTGCCAAGTCGGTGGCGGTGGTGTTTCAGGACCCGATGACGTCACTCAATCCGGTGCTGACCATCGGCACCCAGTTGACCGAAACAATGCGCGAACATCTCGGGGTTTCGCAGTCGGAAGCGATTTCGCGCGGCATTGCGCTGCTGGCCGAGGTTGGCATTCCATCCCCGGAACAGCGCATGGGCAATTATCCGCATCAATTATCGGGCGGCATGCGGCAACGGGTGGCGATCGCGATTGCGCTGTCCTGCGCGCCAAAATTGCTGATCGCCGATGAACCGACCACGGCGTTGGATGTGACGGTGCAAGCGCAAATCCTTGACCTGCTGGCGCGCGAACAACGCAGCCGCCATATGGCGATGATGCTGATCACCCATGATCTTGGCGTGGTGGCCGGCCGCACCGACGAAGTGGCAGTGATGTATGCCGGGCGCGTGGTCGAACGCGCGCCGACGCGGGAATTGTTTCATCATATGCGCATGCCCTACACGGCGGCGCTGATGGCGGCGCTCCCAAAACTCGATGCGCCACCGCATACAAGGTTGCCGGCAATCGGTGGCCGCCCGCCCGACCCGATCAATCCGCCGCCGGGCTGTTCGTTTGCACCACGCTGCAGCTACGCCGATGCTGTGTGTGACAAGGCCAAACCGCCATTGTCGGCGCCGGATCGGATGGCGCATCAATTCGCCTGCATCCGGCCCTTGCCCGTGAAGGTGGCGGCATGACCGCGTTGCTCGACATCAAGGACCTGGTGGTTGAATTCCCGGTCGGCGGGCGGGTGGTCCAGGCGGTGACGCGGGTCAGCCTGACGGTGCAGCGCGGCGAAACGCTGGGGTTGGTGGGCGAGTCCGGCTGCGGAAAATCCACCCTCGGGCGGGCGGTGTTGCAGCTCTATCAGCCAAAATCCGGTGCGGTGGTGTTTGACGGCCAGGACCTGACCAAGCTCAGCCCGCCGTTGATGCGCAAGATGCGCCAGCGTTTGCAGATGATTTTCCAGGACCCGATCGCGTCGCTCAATCCGCGCCGTCGGGTTGGCGATATCGTTGCAGAACCGCTGATCATCGCCGGGGTGACCGACGCCGATGAACGGCTGCGGCGGGTGCGGGCTGTGCTGACCGAGGTCGGGCTCGATCCCGACATCACCATGGCGCGGCTGCCGCATGAATTTTCCGGCGGGCAGTGTCAGCGCATCTCCATCGCGCGGGCGCTCATTCTAGAGCCGGAACTGATTGTCTGCGATGAGCCGGTGTCCGCGCTCGACGTGTCAATCCGGGCCCAGATTGTCAATCTGCTGGAGGACATGAAGGATCGCTATGGGCTGACCTTGCTGTTCATCGCCCATGACCTGGCGGTGGTGAAGGCGGTCAGCGACCGGGTGGCGGTGATGTATCTTGGCCGTATCTGCGAAGTCGCCCCGACCGAGACATTGTTCCGCACCCCGGCGCATCCCTATACGCGGCTGCTGCTCGATGCGATCCCGATGCCCGACCCGGATATACGCCCGGTGGAGGGTGTAGCGGTGGGCGAACCACCTTCGCCGATCGCGCCACCGTCAGGCTGCCGGTTCCGCACCCGCTGCCCGCGGGCGGCGGGCCGCTGTGCCGCGGAAATGCCCGAACTTGTGGCATTGCCGAGTGGGCAGATGGTTGCGTGTCATTTTCCGTTGATTTGACCAACGCCCCAACGCCGGTTTCCGGGCGTTGGGGATTTGCTGATCTACCCGATAATATACGGCTTGGCTGCCAAATCGTAGTCACCATAGCCCAGCGTGGCACGATGATCGGCCGCCGACAGCGCGCCCGCAGCCGTTGCCTGGCCGGCCAGCATCGCGGCCAACCCGGCCTTCATGCCCGCGATTGCCGGCGACAGCATGGTTGGTGGATAGGTGCCGATCTTGAAACCCATGGCGGCGGCTTCGGCAGCACTCGGCGGTTTGTCGCGGGCGAGTGACTGCACCACATTGAAGGACGGCCGGCCTTTGGCGGCGGCGATGGCGCGCTTGATTTCCTCGGGGCCGTCGGGCGAATCGAGGAATAGAATGTCGGCGCCTTCCTCGACATACATTTCAATGCGGGCGACGGCTTCATCGATGCCGGCGGTGGGGCGGCAATCGGTGCGGGCGAGCACTAACACGCCCGAGTCCTTGGCGGCGGCAATCGCGGCGCGGATTTTCATCCGGGCTTCTTCGCGCGGGATGCAGGGCTTGCCGGCCGATTGCAGGGCGCGCGGGGTGATTTTGTCCTCGATCAGCACGGCTGCGGCGCCAGCGCGGCCATAGGCGCGCACAGTGCGCTGGACGTTCATCGGGTTGCCGTAGCCATGGTCGCAATCGGCCAGCACCAGCGTATCAGGGGCGGCGCCACGCACCATATTGAAGCTGTCGAACATTTCGGCGAACGACACGAGGTCGAGATCGGGGCCGCCGAGGCGGGCGGCAGCGACGCAGGAGCCTGACAGGAACGCGGTCTTGAAGCCGGCGCCGGCGGCGAGCTTGGCGCTAAGCCCGTCCCAAACGGCGGGCATGGTGATCATGCCGGGTTGTTGCATCAGGGCGCGCAGTTTTTCTGGGGCAGTCATGTTGTTTCCTTGGACGGTAGTAATTCAGATAGGCTATCGCGTTCTGGTGGCTGCGCCAAATATGCGTGCCGGTGTCAGCCAACGGGTTTAGTCATGTCGCAGCCTGACAGGCATCCGCAATTTTTTGCCGGCGACGGAGGGCCTCCTCCTGCGCGAGCAGTCCTGGCCGCTCAGGCCGTCCGATGAGTGCGAATTGTTCCGCTGACATCCGGGTCTGCATGAGATCGAAGTTGCATGCGCAATACCGTGCCAGATCGCGCTCGTTACCAACTGGACCAGATTTATGGGCGGCAGTGACGCAGGTTGCGACACCCAAGCTCCACATCCAGTCGCTGTGCCGGAATTGCTGCTCAATCGGTACGATAGCCGGCAATTTTGCCAAAACAGCGGTCTGTCCGGCGATGTCACGCTGATAGGTCGTTGTGGGCTGGCAGCCAGCAAGAATGAATGCCAGGAGCGTGACGCGAGCAAGACTTAAACCAGCCATTTCCGACACTTATCTGGGCCAGCAGGCAACGATCAGCATCATCATCTCCGGCGTCTCGCGTGGAGACGGCGGCTTTCCGCCCTGCATATCGAACCCTATCTGTGCAAGTTTTGCCGCCGATAGCCGGGTTTGGGTCAAGTCTGAAGTGCACCCGCAAAATCTGCCTGCTTCGGCCGGTGAAAATTTAGATGGAGAGCCTTCCAGGCTGACGACACACGCCGCCACTGTGGCTTTCCACTGTCCGTCCGTTACGCGTATCTGCTGGTCCTTCGGAATTTCGGGCGGGAGCGTCCCCCTGGCGGCCGCGCCGTGGACATCTCGCGCCACATCTACCGGCTGCGCACATCCGGCAACCATCAATCCCAGCACTAATGCCGCAATTTTACGCATCCGGGTTGCTCTTTCATAAACTGAGAACAACGATACCGACGCGATCGCTTCAAACACAAGGGCCTAAAGCGTGAAAAATGGTGAGCGCGGTGGGACTCGAACCCACGACCACCAGATTAAAAGTCTGTTTCTGGTCACTAGGGATAGAGCGGACTTTCAACCATGTTTTGTTTATAGCGTTGTTTTTTAGGCATTTTAGCAGCCTGTTAAAGACAGGCGTTGACAACCCCTGCCCGATAGCGGCATTCTGTGTCCGGACAAAATGCGGACACGAGACACCCCATGGCCACACGTTTGACGGATACCGAAGTTCGGAAGCTAAGCGTCCCGGCCTCGGGAAATCAAATCGTTTACGACACAGATGTGAAGGGCTTCGGCCTCCGCATAACCTCTTCGGGCGCCCGCGCGTTCGTCCTGAATTATCGAATTGCCGGACGCGAGCGGCGCATCACGATCGGGTCATATCCGGACTGGACGACGTCAGGTGCGCGGGATGAGTGCAAGTCGCTCAAGCGGAGGATCGACCGCGGCGAAGACCCGCTGGCAGAACGCGAACAACGGATGGCGGCTCCAACGATCAACGACCTATGCGATCTGTTCGCCGACAAACACCTGTCAAAACGGCGGGCCACGACGGCCGCTGAATACCTGAATATCATCAAGGTTTGGATACGGCCGGAAATCGGCGCGATGAAAACGGCCGAGCTGCGGCACACGGATGTTGAGCGACTACACCGCAAAATTGCCAAGACGCGTCCTTACCGCGCAAATCGGACGATCGCGGTCCTTTCGAAAATGATGAGCCTGGCGGTCAAGTGGGAACTGCGGTCCGACAACCCAGTGCGCGGCATTGAACGGGCACCTGAAGAAAAGCGAAGCCGCTTCCTGACGCCGGGTGAGATCGGTCGGCTCGCCGAAGTATTGGCCGTCCATCCTGAAAAGAACTCCTGCAACGCGATCC
>JACMOQ010000234.1 GCA_014377905.1 Acetobacteraceae bacterium
CCCGCGCGGCGGATCACCCGGCGCAACTGGCGATGGTCGAGCGGCACATCGGTTGCCAGCACCACGATCACCGAGCCGCATTCAGCGTCAGGCGGGGCGGCGGGGCATACAATGCGGCCATCGGGCAAGCGCAAATCCCCGGCACGGCCGAAATTGGCCAGCACCAGGCCGCCGATGCAATGTTGGGTGCCATCCAACGTGACCATGCGCGACGACGTGCCAATGCCGCCCTTGAAACCAAAGCAGCTCATGCCGCGGCCCGCGCCGACCGCGCCGCTGGCGAAATCTGGGCTGGCGGCGTTGAGCGCAGCAATTGCGTGCGCCTCGGTGACCGCCATGGCCTGGATGTCGTTCAGGACGCCGTCATTGCACTCGCCAACCACTGGATTGACCGTCGATGTCCGGCGGCCGATGTGGCGGTTTTCCGAGATGGCCCGGCGGATCAGCGCGTTGGCGCAGGTGCCGACGCCAAAGGTGTTGGTAAGCAGGATCGGCGTTTCGATCTGCCCGAGTTCCTCGATCTGCATGAGTCCGACCGATTTGCCGAAGCCGTTCAGCACGTCGGCCGCCGCCACCGGCCTATCGGCGAAAATATTGCCCTGGTGCGGGATGATGGCGGTGACCCCTGTCTGAATGTCGCCGTCGGACAGGGTGCAGTGGCCCACGGTAACGCCAGCGACATCGCTGATCGCGTTACGCGGGCCGGGCGGCAGGTCCCCACAGGCCAACCCGAGGTCGCGCGCCCGCATCAGCGCAGCTTCTGGTCCAACGCGTCGCGCAGCCCGTCACCGAACAGGTTGAAGGCGAGCACGGTGATCAGGATCGCCAAGCCGGGGAAGATGGTGATGTGGTCGGCAACGCCAAGATAGCTGCGCCCATCCGACAGCATCGCGCCCCATTCCGGGCTGGGTGGCTGGGCGCCGAGGCCAATGAAGGACAGCGCCGCCGCGGTCAGGATGGATGTTCCCATCCGCAACGACGCATACACAATCACCGCCGGCAATGTGCCGGGCAGGATGTGGCGCAGCATCAGCTTGGTGCGGGACACCCCGATGCTGCGGGATGCCTGGACGTAGAGGGTTTCCTTGAGCGCCAGCGTGGTGCCCCGCACCAGCCGCGCGAATACCGGAACGGCCGACAAAGCGATCGCATAGATCACGTTGACCAGCCCCGGCCCGAGGATTGCCACCACCGCAATCGCCGGCAAAATGCCGGGAAACGCCAGCATGACGTCGATCACCCGCATAATCAGACCGTCAATCCAGCCGCCGAAAAACCCGCTGATGATGCCTAACGCCACGCCGACCACGCACCCCAGTATGACCGATAGGAACCCAACCGTCAGCGAAACCTGCCCGCCCCAGATCATCCGCGACAGAATGTCGCGGCCATAGCTGTCGGTGCCGGCCCAGTGCGCCCAGCTTGGGCCTTCAAGCAGCGCGTCGTAATCGGGCGTGGTCTGGCTATAGGGCGCAATCCATGGCGCCAGGAAAGCCGCCGCAACAAGGATGATGATTACCGCGAGCGACACCATCGCGACGTGCTGGCGGCGGAACCGGCGCCAGAATTCCCGGCCGGGGGAACGAATGTTGGTCGTGGTCATTTCAACCGTATCTCCGGATTGACCATGCCGTAGAGCAGATCGACGATCAGGTTGATCAACACGAATTCCACCGCGAAAAGCAGGATTTCGGCCTGGATGACCGGATAATCGCGGAAGCTGACACTATCGATGAGCAGTCGGCCCAGCCCTGGCCAGGCGAACACGGTTTCCACCACAATCGCGCCGCCCAGCAAAAAGCCGAATTGCAGCCCGGTAAGCGTGATCACCGGGATCAGCGCGTTGCGCAAGGTGTGGGTCCAGATAACGGTGCGTTCCGGCACGCCCTTGGATCGGGCGGTGCGGACATAGTCCTCACCAGCCACTTCGATGTAGGCTGATCGGGTAAAGCGCGCCATCACCGCGGCCACCGCGCTGCCGAGGGTGAAGGCCGGCATGACGAAATGCGCCCAGGTGCCGTAGCCGCCCGTCGGCAACCAGCCAAGGCGCACTGAAAATAAATCCATCAACAGTAGCCCAAGCCAAAAACTCGGGAAGGATATCCCCAGGATCGCCCCGCCGGCCGCCAACCGGTCCGCCACGCCGCCGCGCCAAACCCCGGACAGCACCCCGAGCCCGACGCCTGCGATTACCGCCCAGATCATCGATACCACGGTCAACCACAGCGTCGGCATGAAACGCTGGCCGATCAGGGTCAGCACCGGTTCATGGGTCTTAATCGAACGCCCCAGCTCCAGATGCGCCATCTGGTTGAGGTAGCGGAGATATTGCTCCCACAATGGCCGATCGAGCAGCAATTCCTTGCGGACGTTTTCGACCTGCTCGTACGACGCATCCTGTCCAGCGACCATGCGGGCAGGATCACCGGGCAGCATATGCACAAAGGCGAAGACGAAAACGCTGACGGCCAGCAGGACCGGAATGGTGCCCGCCAGCCGTCGCAGGAAGTATTCGAACACGCGAGGTCAGTTCAGCGTTGCATCGTCATCCAGGTTGAACTGCGCATCACCCCGGATGGAGGCGCCTTTCAAAGTGACCGTATAGGCCGCGAGATTATGCGATTGGCCGAGGAAGATCAGCGGTGCATCCTTCCAGGCCTGCGCCTGGGCGATGGCATAAGCCGCACCGCGTTTGGCGGGGTCGATGGTGCTGAGGCCAGCCTCGATCGCGTCATCGACGATCTGGCTTTTGTAATAGGCGAAGTTGTTCAGCACCGGCGGAAAGCCCTTGCCCCACAGGAACGGACGAATGGCCCAATCGGCGTCACCGGTGGACGTTGACCAGGCGGTTTGCAGCATCTGGATGGTTGCGGTTTCGGGCCCCGGGTTGGTGTAAAGCTTCGCGGTCAGCACGCCGGCTTCGAGGGTTTCAACCGTCAGCTTCACGCCCACGGCCGCCAGCTGCTGCTGGAGAAACTCCATGGTGCGCTTGGGAATTGTCGCCGGGGTGCCGGTGATGGTGGCTTCAAACCCGTTCGGGTATCCGGCTTCAGCTAACAACGCTTTGGCCTTGACCGGGTCGTAACCCCAGGCTGGCTGCTTCACATAAAAATCGATGCCCGGCGCCATGGGGGAATATTGTTCGTCGGCATAGCCGCTCCAGATCACCTTGCGATAGGCCGCTTTGTCGACCGCAAGGTTCATCGCGGTGCGCACCCGGACGTCGTTAAACGGCTTTTTCTGGTTGTTCATGGTGGTGAACAGGCTGAGCAGAGACGGCTTGTCGAAGATCACGAACTTCGGGTTCTTATCAACCAGCTTGATCATTTCCGGCGGCACCGGAAGGATGAAATGCGCCTCGCCAGCCTGCAACATCGCAAGCCTTGTGCCATTTTCGTTGACGCTGCGATAGGTAACGGTGTCAATCTTGGGCAGGCCGGCAATGCGATACTTGGTGTTTTTCTTCATCTTCACCGTGTCAGCATCCCATGACACGAATTCATAAAGCCCGGTACCGGTGGCGTGGCGGTTAAAGTCTTTGCCCCATTGCGCGACCAGCTTGGGGTTGACGATCAACGCGCCAGGATGGGCAAGATTATTCGGGAACGCGCCGAACGGATATTTCAGGGTGACTTTAACCGTGTTTTCGTCAACCACTTCGGTGCGGTCGATCATCACGTAAATCGATTGGCGCTTCAGGTTGTTCGCCGGGTTGCCGCCGCGATCAAAGCTGAACTTCACCACGCTGGCGTCGAATTTGGTGCCGTCAGGGAAAGTGACGCCCTTCCGGAGATAGAACACAAACTGCGTCGCCTCGGCATTGGCTTCGTACCGTTCGGCGAGCGCGGGGACCAGCTTCATATCGCGATCGAGCTTGAAAAGCCCTTCATGCGTCAGGCGGGCCACAGCCTGGGAAATGTTATCGTTTAAGTCATGCGGATCAAGCCCGTTGATATTATCCGAAACGGCCACCACGAGGTCAGAAGCGGCGTTGGCGGCGACGGGCAGGGCCATGCCAAGCATGGCGGCCAGCAGCAGGCGGGGCATTAAACGGCGCATTGGGCGGGTTCTCCCGTGAGGTGATTAGGAGAACGATGCGGGAAACGCGGCGCGGGTGCAACAGGCAGGCCCTGGACTGCATCCCCTCATGCTCAAACTGCGAAGCCTGCGACATTGACCTTCCGCCATCGGCTTCGTGCCCCGCCGGCTTTGCGCCAAGGCTAATTCCCGCTATCTCGCCGGCGCCATGGACACCCAAACCCCCGATCATTCCGCCGGACCCCTGCCCGCCTATCGCGCCCTGGTCGCGGGCGGAGAGCTTGCGCCCGATCTGGCCCAGCAACTTGGGGCTGAACGTTTGCAAACCTTGTGGCAGCGGTTGCGCGGCTACAGCCCGCAGCTTCGGTCACTACAAACGGGTTTGCTCACCCGGCTGTTCCGACGCAAATCGACCGAAACTGCCCCACCGCCCAAGGGACTATATCTGGTCGGGGAGGTAGGGCGCGGCAAATCCATGTTAATGGATTTGTTCTTCGCCAGTGCCGATGTTGCCCGTAAGCAGCGCATCCATTTCCATGCCTTCATGCAGGACACCCATCGCCGCATCCACCGCTTCAAGCGCGACAACCCCACAATTTCAGACCCGATCCCACTGCTTGCCGACAGCATCGCCGCCGATGCCAGCTTGCTGTGCTTCGACGAATTCCAGGTCAATGACATCGCCGACGCGATGATCCTCGGCCGGCTGTTCCAGGGGCTGTTCGACCGCGGCGTGGTGGTGGTGGCGACCTCGAACATAACCCCCGATAATCTGTTCAAGGGCCAACCAGGCTACGACGCGTTCAAGCCGTTCATCGCGCTGATCAAGCAAAACCTTGACCTGCTGACGATGGATGCCGGCCGAGACTTCCGCCGCGAGCGGCTGCGCGGCCTCCACACCTGGCACGTGCCCGCGGACGCACGGGCAGATCGCGCGCTCGATGCCGCATTCGCCGATCTGACTGGCAACGCCGTGGCCGGACCCGAAACGCTGATCGTGATGGGTCGCCCATTGCCTGTGCCGCTCACCGCCAACGGTGTTGCCCGCTTCGATTTTTCCGCCCTCTGTGCCACAGCCCTCGGCGCCGGCGATTACCTCGCCCTCGCCAAACGCTATCATTGCATCCTGCTCGACGGCATCCCGCGCCTGTCCCCGAATAATTTCGACGAAGCCCGCCGCTTCATCGTGCTGATCGATGCGCTGTACGACCATCGGGTCAAGCTGGTCGCCTCCGCCGCCGCGATGCCGGACGCGCTTTATCAGCGTGGCGAGGGCGCCAAGATGTTCGAGCGCACGGCGTCCCGCTTGGAGGAAATGCAAAGCCAGGAGTATTTGGGCTTGCCGCATCTGACATAGCCGGAAGGATATCCGATGGCCGCCGATTTCGGCCACCACCAACTGATTGCGATGCTGCAGCGCGGCAAACCCGCCTTGCCGGCCCCCGCCCGTTCCGCTAGCTAGACGCGCTTTTCCAGGATTTTCCACGAAGGATCGACCCGCATGGCACGCAATAAAATCGCCCTCATCGGCGCTGGCAATATCGGTGGCACGCTCGCCCATCTCGTCGGTCTCAAGGACCTCGGCGATGTGGTGATGTTTGACGTCTTTGGTGGCGTCGCCGCCGGCAAGGCGCTTGATCTGATGCAGTCGAGCCCGGTTGATGGCTTTGACAGCCTGATGTCGGGCGGCAGCGACTACGCCGCCATCAAGGGCGCCGATGTGGTCATCGTCACCGCCGGTTTCCCGCGTATGCCGGGCATGAGCCGCGATGACCTTCTGGCCAAGAATGCCGGGGTCATTGCCGAGGTCGCCGCCGGTATCAAAGCCAACTGCCCGGATGCGTTCGTGATCGTCATCACCAATCCGCTCGACGTGATGGTGTCCGTCATGCAGCAGAAATCCGGCCTGCCCGCCAACAAGGTGATCGGCATGGCCGGCGTGTTGGACAGCAGCCGTTTCCGCCTGTTCCTCGCCCATGAATTCAACGTGTCTGTCGAAGACGTCACCGCCTTTGTGCTCGGCGGTCATGGCGACACCATGGTGCCATTGATTCGTTATTCGACCGTTGCCGGCATTCCAGTGCCCGATTTGATCAAGATGGGCTGGACGACGCAAGAACGTATCGACGCCATCGTTGAACGCACCGCCAATGGCGGCGGCGAGATCGTGAAGTTGCTGGAACGTGGCAGCGCTTTCTACGCCCCGGCGGCATCCGCAATCGCAATGGCCGAAGCCTATCTCAAGGACAAGCGCCGCGTCCTGCCCTGCGCCGCGCTGCTCACCGGCCAATACGGCGTTAACGGACTTTACATCGGTGTGCCCGTTGTTATCGGCAAGAACGGCATCGAGAAAATCGTCGAGATCGAATTGAATGCCGCCGAACAGGCCGCGTTCGACAAGTCTTGCAACGCGGTGCGGGCCCTGATCGAAGACTTCAACAAGCTAGGCGTCTGATCCGATGAACATCCACGAATATCAGGGCAAGGAACTGCTGAAGGCCTATGGCGTCGCCGTTTTGGACGGCTATGTCGCCTGGACGCCGGATGAGGCCGAAGCGGCCGCCGCAAAGTTGCCTGGCCCTGTATTCGTGGTGAAATCGCAAATTCACGCCGGCGGCCGCGGTGCCGGACATTTTGCCGATGACCCCACCGGCAAAGGCGGCGTCCGGATTGCTAAATCCCCCGCCGAGGTTCGCGCCGCGGCCGATGCGATGTTGGGCCACACTTTGGTGACCAAACAAACCGGGGATTCCGGCCGCCGCGTCGGGCGCGTTTATGTCGAAGCAGGTTGCGACATCAAACGCGAACTGTATCTTTCCCTGCTCGTCGATCGCGACACCGCCCGCGTCGTCATCATGGCGTCCACCGAGGGCGGCATGGAAATCGAGGAGGTGGCGCACAACCACCCCGAGAAAATCATCCGCATCGGCGTCGATCCGGCCACCGGCATCTGGCCCTTCCACGCCAATAAACTCGCCTATTCGCTCGGGCTCGAAGGCAAACAGATCGCCTCGTTCCGCAAGTTCGTCATGGCGATGTACAAGGCCTTCCTCGAACTCGATTGCGCCATTGTCGAAATCAATCCGCTGGTGGTGACCGGCGCCGGTGACATCGTCGCCCTCGATGCCAAGGTGAGCTTTGACGACAACGCGCTCTACCGTCACCCCGAGATCGAAAAACTCCGCGACGAAGCCGAAGAAGACCCAAAAGAACTTGAAGCCGCCAAGCACGCGCTGAACTACGTGGCGCTCGATGGCGTCATCGGCTGCATGGTCAACGGCGCCGGCCTCGCCATGGCAACGATGGACATTATCAAACTCTACGGATCATCGCCGGCCAATTTCTTGGATGTTGGCGGCGGTGCCACCAAGGAACGGGTTACCGCCGCGTTCAAGATCATCCTGTCCGACCCCAACGTTGAAGGCATCCTGGTCAACATCTTCGGCGGCATCATGCGCTGCGATGTGATCGCCGAGGGCGTGGTGGCCGCGGCCCGCGAAGTGTCGCTGTCAGTTCCATTGGTCGTGCGCCTCGAAGGCACCAATGTCGAGCTCGGCAAGGACATCATGGCCAAATCCGGCCTGCCGATCATTACGGCGGATAATCTGGCCGACGCGGCTGAAAAAGTGGTCAAAGCCGTGAAGGACGCCGCATAATGGCCATTCTTGTTGATGCCAACACCCGCGTCATCACCCAGGGCTTTACCGGGGCGCAAGGCACCTTCCATTCCGAACAGGCGCTCGCTTACGGAACGAAAGTGATGGGCGGCGTCACGCCAGGCAAGGGCGGATCGGTCCATATCGGACTTCCGGTGTTTGATACCGTCTATCAGGCGGTCACCGCCACCGGCGCCAACGCATCGGCCATCTACGTGCCGCCGCCGTTTGCCGCCGACGCGATCCTTGAAGCCATAGACTGCGAAATCCCGCTGATCGTCTGCATCACCGAAGGTATTCCGGTGCTCGACATGGTCCGCGTCAAGCGCGCTTTGTCCGGTTCGATGTCCCGCCTGATCGGCCCGAACTGCCCCGGCGTGATCACCCCCGATGCCTGCAAGATCGGCATCATGCCCGGCCATATCCACCGTCGCGGGAAGGTCGGCATCGTGTCGCGATCGGGCACCCTCACCTATGAAGCCGTCGCACAAACCACTGCCGCCGGCCTCGGGCAAAGCACCTGCGTCGGCATCGGCGGTGACCCGGTCAAGGGCACCGACTTCATCGAAATCCTGGAAATGTTCCTCGCCGATCCCGAAACCGAATGCATCATCATGATCGGTGAAATCGGCGGGCAAAGCGAAATCCTCGCCGCCGAGTTCCTCGCTGGCAACAAAGTGAAAAAACCCACCGTCGGTTTCATCGCCGGCGCCACCGCCCCCCCCGGCCGCCGCATGGGCCACGCCGGCGCAGTCATCTCCGGCGGGCGCGACACGGCGGCGGCGAAGTTTGAGGCGATGCGGTTGGCGGGGATCCACATCTCCGAAAGCCCGGCGGCGCTAGGCAGCACGATGGTGAAGGCGCTGCGCGGGTAAGGAAGGTCTTCTTTGTTTGAAAACAAAGAAGCAAAAAACTTCCAAAATTTTATCCGTTTTCGCATCGGGCGTTGTGCGTCATTGCGGATTCTTTTGAGAGCAATCCATTGTCGGACAGCCGCGGCTTGCATTTTTAATTACGATATCGTAACAAATTAGGCGCAGAAATACCTACACCTCAAGTCCCCGAAAAACGAAAACCGGGCCCAACCAAAATCCCCGTCGCAGGGACCGCAACCTCAATGACAACCGCCACCACCGGCGCCGGCTTGCGCACCATTTCGGGAACCGGATCAACCGTCAGCATCCGCAACAACGGACGCAGCACCCGCCTGGCCTGCGGCATCGCGGCGAGAAACTCTGCGCATTCCGCTTGGCCCAGCAAATGCTGTAACTGCGACCCATAGGCTGCCACCTCATAGCCAAGCTTGCGCAGCAGCCACCCAGGCGCGGTCGGAAATTTCTCGCGGGGTTTGCTGCGGGGCGCAGAAACCCGCCCAGCGTACGAAGCGCGCATTAGCGGTCGCTTACCCGCCCGCCACAGCGCAATCAGCCGTTCAAGCCGCATACGCATCCGCGCAATCCGCCCCCACAACGCAACCAGCATCACCGTCAGCGCCCGATCGCGCGCGGCACGGACCGCTATTGCGGCTTGCAGGTCAATGAGGATGCGGGCGAAAAAATTCATAGGCGACGCATAGGCGGTTTGGCGCAACATGTCAAGTAAAACTAACTTAAGTGCCGACTTTAAGCTCCGCCGCTATTCAGACGTCATCGCCAAAACTTCGACCGCCATACAGAATACGCAGGATCGACGCCCGATCCGCCGCCACCGAGAACGCGATCACCACCCGCCGTTCGAACCCGAGGATACAGCAAACCGGGGCGCACGGCATCACGGCGACTGCCCCGCTCTGGGAATTCGCTGAGGCTCATGCAAGCCATTTCAATACGGTCAATGTAAGCGAGCGCACGGATTTCGCCTGCTTGATCGGCGATGTAACGATAAACTGCATGCAAATCGGCGCGGGCGTCAAAACTAAACTCGATCTTATACCGCACTTGCCCGCTTTTTCATCCGGTCGGCATGCTCGGCCCGAATCCCGGTGAAAACCTCTTCGGCCGAAACTGAAAGTGCCGGATTGGCCTGAAGCGCATCATAGGCGTCGGCCACCTCGGTGTTCAGCCACAAATTGATTTCGGCATCGCGCGACCGCAAAGCTTGTAGGCCGGCACTAATGACATCCTCGGGCGAAGCATATGCCCCAGACGCAATCAAG
>JACMOQ010000017.1 GCA_014377905.1 Acetobacteraceae bacterium
AGCGCTGGCGCGCCGCACGGCGCAGCGGCTGGTGCTGGCGGCGCAGGTGGGGCTGATGCTGCGGCATGCGCCGCTGGAGGTGGCCGAGGCGTTCGTGGCGAGCCGGCTCGATGCCGAGGGCGGGCGGGTCTACGGGAGCATGGCGGGGGCGGGGCTGCAGCAGCGCATTCTGGATCGGGCGTGGCCGATTTCGGCAATTCCGTAAATATCGGGTGCAATAAGCGCAAGCGCATTACACCCGACGCTTCAGGTGTGCTGCGGCTCCGCCTGCGTGACCGTCAACGGCCCGGCGCCGCTGTAACGGTCCAGGAACAGGTAGATCACCGGCGTGATGAACAGCGTGATCACCTGCGACACCAGCAGGCCGCCGACGATGGCCACGCCCAGCGGCTGGCGCAATTCGGCCCCGGCGCCCAGACCAAGCGCGATCGGTAACGCGCCCATCAGCGCAGCCAGCGTGGTCATCATGATCGGGCGAAAGCGCAGCAGGCAGGCTTCCTCGATCGCCGCATCGGGGGAAATGCCCCTGGTGCGTTCGGCATCGAGGGCAAAATCGATCATCATGATGGCGTTTTTCTTCACGATACCCATCAGCAGTACCACCCCCACCAGCGCCACCAGCGACAGATCGGCGCCGACCAGCATCAGCGCCAGCACCGCGCCAATGCCGGCCGATGGCAACGTGGACAGAATGGTGATGGGGTGGATGGTGCTCTCGTACAGCACCCCCAGCACAATGTAGATCACGATGATCGCAGCCAGGATCAGCCAGGGCTCGGCGGCGAGCGATTTCTGAAATTCCGCCGCGTCGCCCGAAAAACTGCCCGATATGGTCGGCGGCAGATTGATCTCGCGCTCAGCGGCGGCAATCGCTTCGACCGCACCGCCAAGCGAACCGCGCTGCCCAAGGTTGAAGCTGATCGTGACCGACGGAAATTGCGCTTCATGGGTGATGACAAGCGGGGCGGTGGTGCGTTCAATGCTGGCGATCGCGTTGAGCGGCACTTGCGCGCCGCCCGTGCCAGGCACCCGCAGCAGCAGCAGCGATGCCGGATCGGCCTGCCATTCGGGGGACGCTTCGAGCACGACGCGGTACTGGTTGGACTGGGCGAAGATGGTCGAAATCTGGCGCTGACCGAAGCTGTCATACAGCACATCCTGCACCATCTGCATGCTGACCCCATGCCGCATGGCCGCGTCGCGATCGACCCGCACCATCAGGCGGAAGCCCTCATTCTGTTGGTCTGAGGCGACATCGCGCAGATCAGGCAGGGCTTGCAGCTTGGCGACCAGGCGCGGGGCCCATAGCGCCAACTCGGTCGGGTCGGTGTCGATCAAGGTGTACTGAAACTGGGTGCGGCTGATGCGGGTGCCGATCTGGATGTCTTGCACCGGCTGCAGAAACACCGTCAGCCCCGGAATGGCAGCAAGTGCCGCGGTCATCCGGGTCGCGATATCCTGCGCCGACGCCCGGCCGCTATTGCGCGGTAAAAGCGCGATGGTCAGCCGTCCGGCATTGGGGGTGGCGTTGATCGCGCCGGCGCCCACAAACGACACCACGCTCGCCACTGCCGGATCGAGCCGGACAATCTCGGCCGCCTGGCTTTGCAGCTCGGTCATTCTTTTGATCGAAATCGATTGTTCACCCTCGGTGACGACCACGATCACCCCGGTATCCTGCAACGGCAGAAATCCCTTGGGGACAATGATGTACAGCCAGGCCGTGCCCACCAGCGTCGCCACTACCACCACCAGCATGAAGCGCTGATGGCGCAATGACCAGGCGAGGCTGGATTTGTAGCCCGCCAGCATCCGATCGAACCCGCGCTCAAAGATACGCGATACTGGTCCGGGCTTGTCCTCGCCATGCGGGCGCAGCAGCCTGCCACACATCATCGGCGTCAACGTGAGCGAGATCACCGCCGAGACAATCACCGAAACCGACAGCGTGACCGCGAATTCGCTGAACAGCCGGCCGACCACGCCGGTCATGAACAGTAGCGGGATGAAGACCGCGATCAGCGACACTGTCAGCGACACAATGGTGAAGCCAATCTGGGCGGCGCCTTCATACGCGGCCTGCAACGGCGATTTGCCGTCTTCGATGTAGCGCACCACGTTCTCGATCATCACGATGGCGTCATCGACCACGAAGCCAGTGGCAACCGTCAGCGCCATCAGGCTGAGATTATTCACCCCGTAGCCAAGCAGCGACATCACCCCGAACGTGCCGACCAGCGACAGCGGCAGGGCAATGGCCGGGATCAGCGTCGCCCGCCAACTGCGCAGGAACAGATAAATCACCCCGACCACCAGCACGATCGACAACACCAGCGTGTACTGCACGTCACGGACGCTGGCGCGGATGGTTTCGGTTCGATCGGTCACGATCGCCAGCCGGATCTGGGCGGGCATGGCGCGGCGCAGCGCGGGCAACTCGGCGTGCAATCGACGGACGGTTTCAACAATATTGGCACCGGGCTGGCGCTGGATGTCCAGCACCACCGCCTGCTGGGCCGGCCCACCGGCGGGGTAATACCACGCCGCGGCGCGGTTATTCTCAAGCCCGCCAACAACCTCGCCCAGATCACCCAGCCGCACCGGGGCGCCATTGCGCCACGCAATCACCAGGGTCTTATAGGCGTCGGGCGAGATAATCTGGTCGTTTGCCCCCAGCGCAATCGCTTGCCGTGGCCCGTCAAACCCACCCTTGGCGCCGTTCACGTTGGCGGCCGCGATGGCAATGCGGACATCTTCCATCGACAACCCATAACCGGCGAGCCTGCCCGGATCGACCCGAACCCGCACCGCCGGCTTCATGTTGCCCTGCACCGAGACCTTGCCGACGCCATCGATTTCCGACAGTTTCGGTTGCAGCAACGTATCAGCGGCGTCCGACACCCGATCGATGGTCAGCGCATCCGACGTCAGCGCCAGCGACAGGATCGGCGCATCGGCCGGGTTCACTTTCGCATAGACCGGCGGGTATGGCAGGTTCTGCGGCAACGTCCCCGCCGATGCGTTGGTCGCGGCCTGCACGTCCTGGGCGGCGCTGTCGATATTGCGGGCCAGGGAAAACTGTAAGGTAATCTGGCTGATGCCTTCCGACGATGTCGAGGTCATCGTGGTCAACCCCTGGATCTGGCCGAACTGGCGTTCCAGGCTGGCAGTAATCAGGTTTGCGACAACTTCCGGGCTTGCACCGGGGAGTTGTGTGGTGATCTGGATGGTCGGGAAATCCACCTGCGGCAGCGCCGAGACCGGCAATGCGCGGTAGCCGAGAATGCCGCTCAGCAGCAGCGCCACCGCGAGCAACGATGTCGCGATCGGGCGGGCAATAAACGGGGCGGAGATGTTCATGTCACGGGGCTGCTGCCGGACGCTGCCCGCCCGCCGGCGCAACGGCGACAACCTTGCTGCCCTCAGACAGCCGGGCGGCGCCGTCGATTACGACTCGTTCCCCGGGCTTAAGGCCCTCGGCGATGATCGCAAGGTTCAATTCCTCGTGCCCGACCGTCACCGGGCGGCGCGATGCGATGCCGGTCTCGGTCACCACATAAACAAAAGTGCCACGCGGGCCGCGTTGCAACGCCACCGGTGGCACCACCGTGGCGTTTTGCCAGACCCGGGTTTGCAGCCGCACTGTCACAAACGCGCCGGGCCAGAGCTTGAGGTCATCGTTCGGGAAGCTCGCCTTCAGCTTGACGGTGCCAGTCGCCGGATCGACTTGATTGTCCAGCACCGTTAGCGTGCCCTGGTCCAGCACGGGGCGTTCGGTGGTTGGCGCATTGTTTTGCGGCAAGGCAAGGATTGTCACCGGCCCCGCCTGGATGGCCGCGGCAATTACCGGCAAGGCTTGCTGGGGCAGGGTGAACAGCACCGAAATCGGCTTCAAGGTTGCCAGCACCACCAGGCCGGTAACGTCGGACGCGCGGACGATATTGCCGGCATCGACCAGACGAATGCCCGCCCGCCCCGAAATTGGCGCCACGATTGTGGTGTAGCCAAGCTGGGTCCGGGCATTGTCGATCTGCGCCTGATCGGCCGCGACCTGGGCGGTCAACTGCGCGACCAGAGCGCGCGAGGTATCGGCTTGCTGGGCCGAGGTATAGGCGGTGGCCGCAAGCTTGGCGTAGCGCGCGGCATCGACCTTTGCGTTGGCCAAGGTCGCCTCGTCCTGGGCTTTTTTCGCGCTCACCTGATCAAGCGTCGCCTGATACAATCGCGGATCGATCCGGGCCAGCACATCGCCGGCCTTGACGGTCTGGCCTTCGGTGAAGCGCACTTCCAACAGCGCGCCATCGACCTGTGGTTTGACCGTGACATTGGCTGACGCCTGGGCGGTGCCAAGCCCGTCAAGATAAATTGGCACGTCACGCATTTCGGCCGGGGCGACCACGACAGGGATAAGCGTCGGGGTCCGCCGCCCGACCGCTGGTGCAGCCGAGACAGCGGCTTGCGGCACCGGCGGCACATAGGCGATACCCACCCTTGGCAGAAAATTGCCAGCCATACCCTGCACCGATGCCATTTGGCTCGGGTTGTATAACAACCAGCCATAGACCCCGCCGGCCAACAGCGCCGCGATCAGCAACAAAATCATTATGCGACGCATCTAGGCAGCTTCCTGTGAAATCTCGCCCTTGGACCAGCCGCCGCCGAGGGCCTTGTAAAGCGATAATAATGCCTGAAACCGCGCCAGCCGCACCTGGGCCAGCAGATCAAGATTGTTAAAAAGGGTCGTCTGCGCCTGCAACGCGGTCACAATATCAACCGTGCCGGCCAAAAGCTGGGCGCGGGCAATGTCGGCGGCGCGCTGGGCAATGGCGACCGCATCGCGCACCAGGGCTTCCTGTTCGGTGGTGAAGGCATACGCGGTGATGCCATTTTCGACATCTGTGAAGCCCTGCACGACCGCCTTGCGATAATCGGCGAGCAATTCTTCGTACCGGGCGCGGGCAAATTCCAGGCTGGCGCGACGTTGGCCGTTATCGAAGATCGACTGGGTCGCCGATGCCACCGCGCTGGCGAACAGCGAACCCGGACCGAACAGCACCGGCAAGGCGATGTTCTGCCAGCCGGCACTGCCGCTCAGGCTGATTTGCGGGAAAAAGGCAGCGCGGGCCACCGTGACGTTGGCGCCTTGCGCCGCCAGTTGCGCCTCAGCCGAGGCAATATCGGGCCGCCGCGTAAGCAGCGATGACGGCGTGCCAGGACTGATCTCCGGCAAAGACAACGTGATCAAGGTACCTGGCTGCACCGCCACCCGCGATGGCGGTCGGCCTGTCAGAATGCCAAGATTATTGATCTGCTGCTGCATCTGATTGCGAAAATTCGGCTGCTGGGCCCGCAAGCCGGCGACCAGGGCACCTTGTTGGGCGATGTCGAGCTGGGATGCGGTGCCGACCGACTCGCGGGCCTGGATCGCGGCCAGGATCTGCTCGGCATCACGCAAATTGCGGGTCGAGACATCGAGCCGGTCCTGCAATGCCAGCGCCTGAAACCACGTCGAGGCAACTGCGGCAACCACCGAAAGCGCAACACTTTGCTGATCGAAGCGGCTGGCCAAAGCCGTTGCCTGGGCGGCATCCCGCCCCCCGCTCACCCGGCCCCAGAAGTCGAGTTCCCAACTGACTGTCGGTGTCAGCGAATAGCTGCGGGTTTCATAATAGACCCCGGTCGGGCTGGCGCCGGCAGTGCCAACTCTACGGGTCAGCGAATTGCGGTTCCAGCTCTCCCGGCCCTGGACGGAAACCGACGGCAGCAGCGGCGCCCCGGCGATCGCTGCCTGCGCATCGGCCTGGCGGACCCGGGCCACCGCGACGGCAAGATCGAAATTCTCTGCCCGTGCGTCGGCAATCAATCCGTTCAGTTCGGCCGATCCAAAGCCGCGCCACCAGTCTGCGCCCGGCCATGCGGTGGCGGCACTTGCCGAGGTCGCACGGTAGGCAGCCGGCACCTCAAGCGCGGCATCCGGCGAAGGAGCTCGCGTGCAGCCGGTGAGCAAGGCACCGAGGCCGGTGAGCGTGGCGCGACGGTTAATCATGCGATCCTGTGCGGAAGCGGAATTTCGCCCAGCTTATAGAAGGAGAATGCTGTCTTGGGGATGGCCTATTTATTGCCCGGCGGCCACTCCGGTCAAACGACCGAGCCGATCCCGCCATGTCATCTAAAGTTCGTCAGCGCACAATTCCACCAGATTTCGTGCTCGCATGATTGTTACACGTCTTGCGCTCCCGTGGGCGATATGCAAATCAGCCGCATCTGAGTTGCCCTGGCAGATGCCAGAGCCAACAATCCACTAAAATAGAGGGGAAGATGCGCGTGGCCGAGGCCATCCTGGAGACATCCGGCTTGACGAAAGAGTTTCGTGGCTTTGTCGCTGTGGATGGCGTGGATCTGCGCGTGCAACCCGGCACCATCCATGCGCTGATCGGTCCGAATGGTGCGGGCAAGACCACCTGCTTCAACCTGCTGACGAAGTTCCTGCAACCAACCCGCGGCACCATCCACTACAAAGGCCGCGACATTACCAAGCTGGCGGCAGCCGACATCGCCCGCCTTGGTCTGGTGCGCAGCTTTCAGATCTCGGCGGTGTTTCCGCATCTAACGGTGTTGGAAAATGTTCGCCTCGCGTTGCAACGCGCGCGCGGTGGCAGCTTTGATTTCTGGCGCTCGGAGAAGGTGCTGCACGTTTTTGACGACCGCGCCCGTGTGCTGCTCGAAGATGTCGGGCTCACCGATTACATCAACGAAACCGCCGTCGAACTGCCCTATGGTCGCAAGCGCGCGCTGGAAATCGCCACCACCCTGGCACTCGATCCGGAAATGCTGCTGCTTGATGAACCAACCGCCGGCATGACCCACGAGGACGTTGACCGCACAGTGGCGTTGATCAAGCGCATCCGCACCAACCGAACCATTTTGATGGTTGAACATAATCTGTCAGTGGTCGAAGGCCTGTGCGACACCATCACCGTGCTTACCCGCGGCAGTGTGCTGGCCGAGGGCGACTACGCCACGGTGTCGAAAAATCCGGAAGTGATCGCCGCCTATCTGGGGACCCCCGATGTCTGATGCAGCGATGCTGACCGTGCAGGGTCTAAATGCCTGGTACGGCGAAAGCCATATCCTGCATGGCGTGGATTTCGAGGTCCGTGCCGGCGAAGTGGTGACATTGCTCGGCCGCAACGGCGCCGGCAAAACCACGACGATGAAATCGATCATGGGTCTGGTCGGCCGACGCGCCGGCTCGATCCGGTATAATGGCGCCGAAATCACCACGCTCCGCCCCGACCAGATCGGCCGCCGCGGCATCGCACTGTGCCCCGAGGAACGTGGCATTTTCGCCAGCCTCGATGTCACCGAAAACCTGATGCTGCCGCCGAAAATCGCCGATGGCGGTCTCGACCTGCCGACGATTTACGCGTTGTTCCCCAATCTCAAGGAACGCGCGAAAAGCCAAGGCACCAAGCTGTCGGGCGGCGAGCAGCAAATGTTGGCAATCGCCCGCATCCTGCGCACCGGCGCGAAATTGCTTCTGCTCGATGAACCGACCGAGGGTCTGGCCCCGGTCATCGTCCAGCAGATCGGCCGGATGATCCGCGAAATCAAGCAGCGCGGCTTCACCGTGTTGTTGGTGGAACAGAACTTCCACTTCGCTTCCACCGTCGCTGACCGCCATTACGTGATGGAACATGGCAAGGTCATCGACATGATCCCCAATTCCGAAATCTCGTCCAACATGGACAAGCTGCACGACTATCTTGGCGTCTGACTTCAACCCGAGGAGGCCGATGATGCATATTTCTCGCCGCGCTCTGTTAGGTACTGTTGCCGCCGCTGGCATGTCGTCTCGCGCCGGCGCCCAGACGCCGACGATCAAGTTCGGCGTGCTAACTGATATGTCGGGTCCCTATCAGAACGTCGCCGGACCTGGCGCGACCATCGCCGCCCAGATGGCGATGGCCGAGTTCAAAGCCGCCGGCTTCAATGTCGAAGTCGTGTCCGCCGATCATCAGAACAAGCCCGATGTCGGTGTCGCAATTGTGCGGCAGTGGTTTGATCGCGACGGAGTCGATGTTATCCTCGAAGTTGCCAACTCGGCTGTAACGTTGGCCGTGCAGGGTGTTGCCAAGGAAAAGAACAAAGTGTTCCTCGCGTCCGGTGCGGCATCGTCGGACGTTACCGGCGCCGCCTGCAACGCCAACACCATCCATTGGGTGTACGACACATTCATGCTGGCCAAGTCGACGGGTGGCGCGATGGTGAAGGCCGGCGGCGATAGCTGGTTCTTCTTGACCGCCGATTACGCCTTCGGCCATGCGCTGGAACGCGATGTCGGCAATTTCGTCAAAGACGCCGGCGGCAAGGTGATGGGCGCGGTGCGTACGCCGTTCCCCGGCACGACCGATTTCTCGGCGTTCCTGCTGCAAGCCCAGGCTTCGGGCGCAAAAGTGCTTGGCCTTGCCAATGCCGGGACTGATACAATCAACAGCATCAAGCAGGCCAGAGAATTTGGCATCAAGATGCGCCTCGCCGGATTGCTGGTGTTCCTGTCAGACGTGCACTCGCTCGGCCTCGAGATCTGCCAGGGTCTGGCGCTGACCGAAAGCTTCTACTGGGATCTCAACCCCGCCACCCGCGCGTTCTCGGATCGCTTCATTGCCAAGGCCCCTGGCAAGCGGCCAACAATGGTCCAGGCCGGGACCTATTCCAGTGCGCTCCACTACCTCAAAGTCGCGTCCGCAATGGGTCCGGCGCAGGCCAAACTCGATGGGGCTGCAACCGTCGCCCGCCTCAAAGCCACGCCGACCGACGATGAATGCTTTGGCAAGGGTTCGATCCGTATCGACGGCCGCAAAATCCACCCGAGCTATTTGTTTGAAGTGAAGAAGCCGTCGGAAACCAAGGGCGCGTGGGATTACTACAAGCTGATCGGCACCACACCGGCCGAAGATGCGTTTCGCCCGCTCAATGCCGGCAATTGCCCACTCGTTAAAGTTTAAGGAAACATTGATGTCATTGACCCGTCGCGGCCTGCTTGCCGCAACCGCTGCCACTGCTGCACCGTTTTCGGCCCGCGCCCAGAGGCCGACCTTGAAAATCGGCGTGCTGACCGATCTTGCCGGTGTCTACCAAGATATCGTCGGGCCGTTGGCGGTAGAATGCACACGGCTTGCGATCGCTGATTTCGGCGTCTCGGCTAAAGGTTTTGACGTCGAGATCGTGACCGCCGACCACCAGAACAAGCCCGATATCGGTGCCAGCCTGGCGCGGCAATGGTATGATCGCGACGGGGTCGATATTATCATGGAAGGCGGCAGCTCGGGCGTGGCGCTTGCGGTTGCGGCCGTCGCCAAAGACAAGAACAAGGCCTACATCAATTCCGGTGGCGCCACCTCCGACCTCACCGGCACCATGTGCAATGCGCAAACCCTGCACTGGACCTACGACACCTACATGTTGGCCAAATCAACCGGCGGCGCGATGGTCAAAGCCGGTGGCGATAGCTGGTTCTTCATTACCGCAGACTACGCCTTCGGCCACGCGCTAACCCGCGATGTGGGAAGCTTCGTCGAACAGGGCGGTGGCAAGGTGCTCGGCAAGGTCGCCACGCCATTCCCCGGCACCACGGATTTCTCCGCGTTTTTGCTGCAAGCCCAGGCGTCCGGCGCCAAGGTCATCGGCCTCGCCAATGCCGGTGCCGACACCATCAACTGCATCAAGCAGGCCCGCGAATTCGGCATCAAGGCAACCCTCGGCGGCTTGCTGGTGTTTTTGTCCGACGTCCATTCGCTTGGCCTTGAAGTCTGTAACGGCCTGGTGCTGACCGAGAGCTTTTATTGGGACCTCAATGACCGGACCCGTGCCTTCTCGGAACGCCTGAAGGCCAAATCGCCCGCGCGCCGCGCCGGCATGGCGCAGGCGGGCTGTTATTCCAGCGCGTTGCACTACCTCAAAGTTGCCAACGATGTCGGCGTCGGGAAGTTCAAGGCCGCCGGCGGGGCAGATGTGATCGAAATGCTGAAGAAAATGCCAACCGATGATGATGTCTTCGGCGCCGGCAGCATCCGTCCCGACGGCAGGGCGATCCACCCCTCCTATTTGTTTCAGGTCAAGAAGCCTTCGGAAAGCAAAGGGCCGTGGGATTACTACAAGCTACTGAGCACCACGCCGACTGATCAGGCTTTTCGTCCGATCGCCGACGGGCGCTGCCCGCTGATTAAAGCCTGACAGGGTCCACGCGATGTTCATGATATTCGGCTATTCTTCGGCGCTGCTGTTTGGCCAATTATTGCTTGGGCTGATAAATGGGGCATTCTACGCCCTGCTGTCGCTCGGTCTCGCCATCATCTTCGGCATGCTGAATATCGTGAATTTCGCCCATGGCGCGCTGTTTATGCTAGGCGCCTTCGTCGCCTGGGCGCTGCTGGAGTTCCTCGGCATCCCCTATTGGTGGTCGCTGCTGATCGCACCGATCGTGGTCGGGGCCTTTGGGATTATCCTGGAGAAAGTTTTCATCGCCAGGCTTTACAAGCTCGACCATCTCTATGGCCTGCTGTTAACCTTTGGCCTCGCGTTGGTGATTGAGGGTTTGGCACGCAACCAGTTCGGCTCGTCGGGGATGCCGTTCGCCATCCCACCGGAATTGCAGGGTGGCACCGATCTTGGTTTCATGTTCATGCCAAATTATCGCGGCTGGGTGGTGCTGGCCTCGGCCTCGGTTTGTCTGGTGGTCTGGTTGATCATCGACAAAACCTCGCTCGGCGCCAATCTCCGGGCGGCGACCGAAAATCCCGCGTTGGTGCAGTCCTTTGGCATTAATGTGCCGCGGATGATCACGCTCACCTACGCGGCCGGCGTCGCGCTCGCCGCTTTCGCCGGCGTGCTTGCCGCCCCGATCTACTCGGTCAATCCCGGCATGGGCAGCAGCTTCATCATCACCGTCTTCGCCGTGGTGGTAATCGGCGGCATGGGATCGATTGCCGGTTCGATCCTGACCGGCTTCGGCCTCGGGATCGTAGAAGGGCTCACCAAGGTGTTCTACCCGCAAGGCTCGGCCACGGTGATTTTTGTCGTGATGGTGATTGTGCTGCTGACCCGACCGGCCGGGTTGTTTGGGCGCGGAGGGCACTGAGCATGTTCGGATTTACCCGCCAACACGGCATCGCGTTCCTGGTCATGTTCGCCGCCGTGGTGATCGCGCCCTTTTTCCTCTACCCGGTCTTTTTGATGAAAGTGCTGTGCTTCGCGCTGTTTGCTTGCGCTTATAACCTGCTGATCGGTTATGTCGGCCTCGGCAGCTTTGGCCACGCGGCGTTCTTCGGGATGGGCGGCTATATCGCCGCCTATACCGCCAAGAAATGGGGCTTCAACCCCGAGATCGCCATCATCACCGGTGCTGCCGCGGGTGCGGCCCTTGGCGCGGTGTTTGGCTGGCTCTCCATCCGCCGCCAAGGCATCTACTTCGCGATGATTACGCTCGCGCTGTCGCAAATGGTCTATTTTTTCTGCAACCAGGCATCGTTTACCGGCGGCGAAGACGGCATCCAGCAAGTCCCACGCGGCAATTTGTTCGGCCTGATCTCGTTGCAATCCGATATGGCCATGTATGTCGTCGTTTCAGTCGTCTTCCTGTTCGGCTTTCTGTTGATCCATCGCATCGTCCACTCGCCCTTTGGACAGGTCCTCAAAGCCATCCGCGAAAACGAACCGCGCGCAACCTCCCTCGGGTACCGCACTAACGATTACAAGCTTATTGTGTTTATTCTGTCGGCCGGCATCGCCGGCCTCGCCGGTGGCACAAAATCCCTTGTTTTCGGGATAGCAACCCTCACCGATGTTGCCAACGCGATGTCCGGCGAAGTCATCCTGATGACCCTTCTCGGCGGCATGGGAACCATCTTCGGACCCGTTCTCGGTGCCATCATGATCGGTAGTATTGAAAACTACCTCGCCCAGCTCGGTGCCTGGTTCGCGGTCACCCAGGGCGTGATCTTCGTGCTCTGCATCATGTTTTTCCGTCGCGGTCTGCTCGGCGAACTGGCGGCGCGGTTGAAATTGTCGCTCTAACCTCCCGCGAAAAATCCAAGGTGACAAATTTTCGAACGCCTGTTAGAGTTTCTCGATAATCGGTCGGCCTCAGTTGAACCGGGTCGCAGGGAGAGCGCGTTTGGATATCGTCGGACGCAAATCGTCCCGGGTTGCGCGGTTATTACCCCGGCAGGGCCAAAATGCTGCGGGTTGACGACATCCATCTCGCGTTTGGTGGGGTCAATGCCCTCAGCGGCGTCAGCGTCCATGCCGAACGCGGCCGCATCACCTCCGTTATCGGGCCGAACGGCGCCGGCAAGACCAGCCTGTTCAATGTGATTTCGGGGTTTTACAAACCGCAACAAGGTGCCGTAATCCTGGACGGTCAGTCGATCACCAAGCTCCGCCCGAGCGAACGTGCCAGTTGCGGAATGTCGCGCACCTTCCAGAACATCGCGCTGTTTCATGGCATGAGCGTGCTCGACAACATCAAGCTCGGCGCCCACACCAACCTGACCAGTGGCGTGTTTTCCGCCGGCTTCCGCCTCGGCCGTACCCGGCGCGAGGAACGTGACCTATCGGCTGCCATCCAGCGTGACATTATCGGCCTGCTCGAACTCGACAGCGTCCAGCATCACTCTGTTGAGGACCTGCCATACGGCCTGCAAAAGCGCGTCGAACTTGCCCGCGCGCTGGTGATGAAGCCGAAAATCCTATTGCTCGATGAACCGGTGGCCGGAATGAACAGCGAGGAAAAGCGCGAAATGAGCCGCTTTATCCTCAACGTGCGCAAGGATTGGAACACCACGGTGCTATTGATCGAGCATGACATGAGCATGGTGATGGAAATTTCCGACCACATCGTCGTGCTGTCTTTCGGCAAGCCGATTGCATCCGGCACCCCCGATCAAGTCCGCACCAACCCCGATGTCATCACCGCCTATCTCGGGACAGGCGACGAGGCAATTTCATGAACCCGATCATCGTTTTCGCCGAGTATTCGGCGGTCGGGATTGCCGCCGGTGGCATTTACGCGCTGATTGCGCTGGGCACTGTGGTGATCTTCAAATCAAGCCAGACCTTCAATTTCGCGATGGGCGAAATGATGATGCTGTCGGCGTATTTTTTCTATACTGCCGCCGTCATCTTTGATTTCGGTTTGCTGCCCGGGTTCATTCTGGCGCTGGTCGGCTCGATTGCGGTGGCGTTGCTGATTGAGCGGTTTGCCCTGCGGCCGATGCTGGGCCGACCATTTATTGCCATCGTCATGGTGACCTTCGGGATCGGCAGCATCATCCGCGGCTTGGTCAGCATGGTGTGGGGGCCGACCGACCTGCAATCCCCGGCGATCCTGGCGCGCACCCCGGTAATGATCGGCAGCCTGTTCATCCCCGGCAAAACCGCCCGCGCTTTTGCTGTTGCGGTGGTGATTGTCGGTGGCCTGATCGCGTTTCTGCGCTATTCCCGCGCCGGGATTGCGCTTCGTGCCGCCGCCGCCGACCAGATCACCGCCTATTCGATGGGGATCGATGTGCGCCGGGTGATCGCCTTCACCTGGGTGATTGCAGCGATCACCGGCTGCATCAGCGGCGTGTTGATGGCCAACGTGAATTCGCTGACCCCCAATCTCGGGCTGGTGGCGCTCAACGTGCTGTCGGTGATCATCCTGGGCGGGATGAACTCCATCGGCGGGGTGCTGGTCGCGGGCCTGATCATCGGCTGGCTCGAATCGGTCACCGGCTTTCTGCTCGGCACTGAATTCCGCGAGATCACCCCGTATGTGCTGGCGTTGCTGATCCTGCTGGTCCGCCCGACCGGCCTGTTCGGCACCGCCGAAATCGAGCGGATTTGATGGCGCGCGTCCCAAGCATCATTTGGGCGGTCGCGCTGGTCGTCGTGTTGGCAGCCTTGCCCGCCATCGTGCCGCGCTACTGGATTTATTTCGCCGGCATCCTTGGCATTAACATCATCGCCGTCCACGGCCTCAATATCATGACCGGCTATACCGGGCTGCTCTCGCTCGGCCATGCAGCCTTTGTCGGGGTTGGCGCCTATACCGTGGCGCTGGCGCAGAGCAAGCTTGGCGTGCCGTTCTACCTTGCCATCCCGCTCGCCGGCCTGGTCGCGGCCATCATGGGGATCGCGTTCGGCCTGCCGTCCTTGCGCATTCGCGGGCTTTATCTGGTGATCGCCACACTTGCGGCCCAGTTCCTGCTCAATTTCGTCTTCGTCCATTGGCAAAGCGTCACCAACGGCGATGCCGGCCTCACGGTTCTGCCCGCCACCATTTTCGGCTACCCACTCAACACCGAAACCCGCGCCTATTATCTGATCCTGGCCTGCGATATCGCCCTGACAGTGTTCGCCATCAACGTCATTCGCAGCCGTGTCGGCCGCGCGTTCATTGCCGTGCGGGAGCGTGATCGCACCGCCGAGGTGCTCGGGGTGCGGATCGTTTGGTACAAATTCGTCGCCTTCGCGCTCGGCTCGTTCTACGCGGGCGTGGCCGGCGGCTTGCTCGCCTATTTCAACCAGTTCGTGAACCCCGAACAATTCGGCCTGGTGCTGTCGGTGTTCTTCCTGTCGGCGGTCATTGTCGGCGGCATGGGCTCAACCCTGGGGGCGATTCTTGGCGCGGTGTTCATGACCTTGCTGCCCGAATTCCTGCGCGGCGGCGGGCTTGCGATCGGCACCGCGTTTGGCTTTGACATTGCCGCCATCCTGGTGCCATTGCGCGAAACAATCTTCGGCCTGCTGATCGTCGGCTTCCTGATCCTTGAACCGCGCGGATTGGCGCAGCTCTGGAAGCGCGCGCAGCAAAAGTTTCTCACCACACCAGCAACCATCCCGATCACATTGATCGGCAAACAGGGAGACAATCGATGAAAAGACGCAGTTTAATGCTGGCCTCGGGGGCTGCCGCAATGACCAGCTTCGGGATCGGGCGCGCCCGCGCCGCCGAGGACATTAATTGGAGCATCCATTGCGACCTCACCGGCCCGGCCGCTGAGGGTGGCAAGCCGCAAGGTGACGGATACGCTGCCTACGCGGACTGGATCAATGCCAAGGGCGGCATTCGCGGCCGCATGGTCAAGGCAACGATCAACGATTCCACTTTCAAGGTCGATGTCGCCGTCGCCAACCTCAAAAAAGCTCTCGCCCAGGGCAGGGTGGATTATATCTTCGGCGACAGCACCGGGATGATCCAGGCGATTTCGCCGGAAAACAACGCCACCAACAAAATCCTGATGATGTCGGGCTCGTTTGCGTCCGAACTCGCCAACCAGCAGACCTATCCGTACCATTTCGTACCCGGTGCGACCTATGGTGCCCAGCTCAAGATGCTGGTCGATTATATCAAATCATCCTCCGCCGCTGCTCCGGCCAAGCTCGCCGTTGTCCATTCCAGCATCAGCATGGGCCGCGACGGGATCGACGATGCAGTCGCCCACGCCAAAGCGCTTGGCATTAACGTGGTGTTGATCCAGCAAACCAAGTTTGCCGAAACCGATGTCAGCGCCTTCGCGCTCGCCATCCGCCAGGCCCAGCCGACCCATGTCATTTGCCATGGCTACTCGTTCTCGGTCTGGCCGGAACTCATCCGCCTGGTCCGTGACTACGGGATGGACAAGGTGGTCTTCATGGGCACCATCTGGCAGAGCGAAAACGCCAAGGTGCGCGACCTGAAAGACGTCGCCGATGGCCTGATTGGCATCCGGGTGTGGAATGACGACAGCAACAAACCATCCGGTGACATGGTCAAGCTGATGGGCGAGACCCTCAAGAAAAAGGACCCCAAGTTCAACGGCATCATTCGCCTGGGCTACATTGATGCCTGGATCAGCGCGATGATGGCCACAAAAGCCTTCGAAATCGTCATCGATGCCGGCCAGCCGGTCAATGGTGATACCCTGGCCGCGGCAATGCGGTCGATCAAAAACTGGGACACTGGCGGCATCGTCGGCGCGCCGGTCAACATCACCAACCAGCAGATCGGTCTCGGCCAGGTGGTGAAATACACCAAAGCCAACAACTTCGATCCGCAACCGATGACCGCTTGGGTGAAGGCGGGCTGATCGGTGGCGGCTGCCCTTGAAATCAAGAACCTGGCGGTTGTCTACCAGGGCGTGATCCAGGCTTTGTCGAATTTGAGCCTGGTGGTTCCCCCCGGCAGCATCGTGGCCCTTCTCGGGGCCAATGGTGCGGGCAAAACCACGACCCTGAAAGCCATCTCCGGTTTCCTGCCACTTCAGGATGGCCGCATCACCAGCGGGTCGATCACCATTGGCGGTGAAGACACCAGCAATCTCGCGCCGCACGTCATTGTGCGGCGCGGGATCTTCCATGTCCGGGAGGGCCGTCACGTCTTCGCCGAGATGACGGTAGAAGAAAACCTGATTGCCGCGACCTTCGCCCAGCGCAAATCGCGTCCGCGCAAGGCCGCGTTCGATGAAGTTTATGGCTATTTCCCCATTCTCGCCGAGCGTCGTGCCCAGCAGGCCGGCTACCTGTCGGGCGGCGAACAGCAGATGCTGGCAATTGGCCGGGCCTTGGTCGCCGATCCGCAGATGATCCTGCTCGACGAACCATCGCTTGGCCTCGCGCCGCTGATCGTGCGCGATATTTTCCAGATCGTCGAACGGATCAATCGCGAAAAAAAGGTTTCCATCCTGTTGGTGGAACAGAACGCGGTGATCGCCCTGAAATTCGCATCATATGGCTACGTCATCGAAAACGGCTGCACCGTGCTTGAAGGGAGTGCGGCGGCACTTTCGGCGAACCAGGATATCCAGAAATTCTATCTCGGGGTGGATGCGCACGCCGGCTGAACGGCGATTGGCGGTGCAATTATTACGATATCGTAACAAATATGACGCAAAAGTTACCGCCCGCTCAATTGCCCGAAAAAATCCGCTCCGGCACCCCCGCAATGAAATCCGACTTGTCCAATGAAACGCCGGCTTGCACGGCAGGGTGCTGCACAACCGCCACCGCGATGGCAGGCGTTGACGCAATTTCCGGCATCACCGCCACCCCCAGCATTCGGCAGATCGGTCGCAGGACACGCGCCGCTGCGGGCGCGTCCGCCAGCGCCGTCCTATTTGCCACCTCGCGCAGCAACGCGTCCAACTGGGCCATATAGCCAGCCGCCTCCCAGCCAAGTTCCCGCACAATCCAGCCGCGCCCCAATGGCAGTTGAACCTGGCTGGGCCGGGCTTGGCGTGGCCGGACCTGTTCCGCCTGTTTCCGGGGGGCGTGCACCCTCGCTGGGCTGGTCAGCGCGCGATGAAACCGCCGCACTGCGCGGTTAAGCCGGCTCCACAGCAGCGTCGTCAACCCCACCAGATGCGGCATTCTCAGAAACCGCCGCGCCACCAGGGCCGCCAGCCCTGCCATGATCACAGCAAAACGCCGCGCCAACTCTGGCGCGGTGTCGGGCAGGTGAAAAGGGAAGGGTGATGTATTCATGACAAATTTAATAACATATGAACCTTGGCACTGCAAGGCTTTTCCGCGCCCGCTTCAATACAGCGAAATCCCCATCGACCGCCCACCATCGAGCGCCAATATCTGCCCGGTCACATTGCGGCTGCGCGGATCGGCAAAAAACGCAATCCCGTTGGCGATATCTTCCGGTTGGCCAACCATCTTGGTCGGCTGCTTGGCAATCATCTCCTGCTGCCGTTCCGCGCTCATGGAACGGAACATGTCAGTCTCGATCAGCCCCGGCGCAATCGCGTTGACCATGATGCCACGCTCCGCCAGATCGATTGCCATGCCGCGGGTCAACCCGACAGTGCCGGCCTTCGATGTGATGTAAGGCGCGTGGGCATAGCCGGCGAGATAGGCGCGGGATGCAACATTGATGATCCGCCCGCCGCGCGGCATCACCTTCACCGCTTCCTGGGAGACAATGAAGGTGCCGATCACGTTGACCTCGTACATCCGCTTGAAGTCATCCTCGGTGGTGGTGTCGAACTTGCCGTCCCAGAAAATCGCCGCGTTGTTGACCAGCACATCGATCCGCGGCAGCGTTGCGATCATCGCGGCCACCGCCGGCCGATCGGTGATCGACAGCACGTGATGTTCGACCGAATTGCTCGCCGCGCGCAATGCGGCGGCGGCGTTGCCCAATGGCTCGGGGTTGCGATCCACCATCACCACGTGAAACCCGTCCGCGACCAGCCGCTTGACGGTCGCCAGGCCAATGCCCTGGCCGGCGCCGGTCACCACGGCGATTTCCTTGTCGTTCATTGGCTACTCCTCATGGTGCGGGTCGGTTCAAAGGCGAGAAGGGCAGGTAGGCAAGATGTTCTTTTTGTGAATAAAAAGAGTAACAGCACAGATATCTCCATCGTGGTGGAAGTTTTGTCGTTACCTTCTGGCTGCCACTGCCCAATTCCGTCATTACGAGCCCTTGCGAAGCAATCCATCGTGACCCCGGACAGGACTTGCGTGCCTCGCCATGGATTGCTTCGCAAGGGCTCGCAATGACGACTGAGCGGAGCGCTATTTTTGGGTGCTCAGGCGCACAGGGTATACCAAAAAGAACCAAAAACTTTTGGATACTTTGTGGCGTTGGCTGGGGAAGCTATCCATCAACCGGCAGCACAAACGTCTCGGTCAGTCCGCCATCCACCACCAGAACATGCCCGTTCATGTAGCTCGATGCCTTCGACGCCATGAACGCCACCACGCCGCCGACCTCATCGGGGTTGCCCCAGCGCCCGAGCGGAATGCGGCCCGATACCCCGCGCTCATAACCCGGCCGCGCCAGGATTGTCGTATTGATGTCGGTCAGGAAATAGCCCGGCGCCATCATGTTGCAGGTCACGCCCTTGGGGCCAAGCTCGGCGGCCAGCGCCCGGGTCATGCCGGCCAGCCCGTGCTTGCTGGCGACATAGGCGGTGATCTTCTCGCGCCCGGCGACCGCCATCGCCGAGCCGATATTGATCAGCCGGCCATAGCCCTGCGCCACCATCAGCCGCGCCGCTTCCCGGCACAATAGGTATGGCCCACGAATATTCGTCCCCATCACCCGATCCCAGGTCGCGGACTTGGCTTCCGCCAACGGTTCCCAGGCATTGATCCCGGCATTATTGACCAGAATATCAAGCCGCCCCTCCGCCGCCCCGATTTCGGCAATGGCCCGCACACAGGCATCGGGCTCGGCGAGATCGAACGCCTTGGCCACCACATCGAGGCCCTGGCCGCGCAAGGTGGCGACAGCAACGGCAAGCTGGTCTGCGCCGCGCGCCGTCAAGTAAACCCGCGCCCCCGATTGCGCCACCGCGCGCGCCATCTCATAGCCCAGCCCGCGCGACGCACCGGTAACGATGGCAACCTGGCCCTTGAGGGAAAATATTTCGGTCATGCGGATCGCTCCTCAGGCAGCAAGCTGGAAGGCGAAGCTTGCCTGGATACCGCCATCGACATGAATGACCTGCCCGGTCACAAACCCCGAAGCAGCCGAGGCGAGGTAGATCAGCGTGCCAACCAATTCCTCCGGCTTGCCCCAGCGTTCCATCGGCGTCACCCCATTTACCGCCTCAACATAGCCCGCGCGTGCGGTCAGGCTCGCGTTGATGTCGGTCACGAAATAGCCTGGCGCGATCACGTTGCAGGTGATGTTGTCGCGGCCCAGTTCGGCCGCCATGGATTTGGTCAGCCCGACAATCGCCGATTTGCTGGTGCAGTACGCATGCAGCTTCGCGCGCCCAACGGTCGATAGCAAAGACCCGATATTGATGATCCGTCCGCCGCGTCCGCCGGCCTGCATCACGGCGGCACATGCCTGGGCCATGATGAAGGTGGCGCGCACGTTGGTGTCCATGATGCGGTCGAAATCTTCAATATCGCTGTCGAGCACCGGTTGCCAGTTGATGATGCCGGCATTGTTGACCGCGATGTCGATGCGCCCAAGCTCGCCTGCAATGCGCCGGACGCCGTCGCGGATCGCCGTCTCATCGGTCAGATCCAACGCCAGTACCGTCGCCTGTCCGCCGGCGGCCACGATTTCATCCCGCAATTCGGCCAGTTTCGCGGTGTCGCGGGCGACCAGCACGGTATGCGCGCCCGCCGCCGCCAGCCCTTTGGCCATCGGCCGGCCCAGGCCCCGGCTCGCGCCGGTAATAATGGCGACCTTGTCGTTCAGTGAGAATAATTCGAGCATCTACGCCCCCTGGGTCGGTGTGGTTCCGTACAGCCGGCGCAACCGCACTTTGTCGATCTTACCGCTCGGCAGCTTTACGATTTCATCGACGAAAATCACCTGGCTCGGCTTCTTGTAGCTCGCGATCATGGTCCGGCAATGGTCGATGATGGCCGCGGGCGTGGTGCTCACGCCGGGCCGGGTGACCACGATCGCCATCACCGCCTCGCCCCATTTTTGGTCGGCAACCCCGATCACCGCGACCTCGGACACTGCCTCATGGGTGACAACGGCTTCCTCGACCTCGCGCGAATAGATGTTTTCGCCACCCGAAATGATCATGTCCTTCTTGCGATCGACGAGATAAAGGAAGCCCTCGGGATCAAGCCGGCCAACATCGCCGGTATGCACCCAGCCATCGCGCAGGGTTTCCAGCGTGGCGCCGGTATTGTTCCAATAGCCCTTCATCACCCCAGGGCTGGTCAGCAGGATTTCGCCCACCTCCCCCGTCGGCAAATCTGCGCCCGCGTCATCGACAATCCGCACCCCGACCCGCGGTGACGCCTGCCCGACCGAGGTCAAAATCTCGCGGTCACGGTCTGTCCCATCCGGCCGGTGTTGATGGGCCAGCAAGGTCGTGCCAACCCCCTCGGTCTGGCCGAATTGCTGCTGGAACACTGGCCCAAGGAGTTTCAAGCCCCGCTTGAGCACCGGGATCGGCATCGGGGCTGCCGCATAAACAATCATCCGCAGGCTCGAGGTGTTGGCGCCTTCGATTGCGGGCGAATCGAGCAAGGTCTGCACCATCGTCGGCGCCATATGGGTAACGGTAATCTGCTCGGCCACAATTGCATCCAGCACCGCTTTTGGGTCAAAACTCTTCTGCACCACCACCGTGCCGGCGCGCCAATGCTGGGCGAGCTGGATGACTTTTGCACCAATATGAAACAGCGGCATCATGATCAGCAGCCGGTCATCGGGGCCGTTGCGCATATCTGAACCCAGGATTTCCGCCGCCGCCACCTGGCCGCCCTGGGTCAGCATCACCCCCTTGGGCCGCCCGGTGGTGCCGCTGGTATAAATCAGGAAGGCGATGTCATCGGCGCGCGGCCGGAAGGCCACCCCAGACGGATCGCCGGACGCCAGAAACCCCGCATAGTCCAACGCGAAATCGCACGCCCCGCCAATGCAGATGAAATGCTCCACACTGGTCAACTGCGATGTCATCGCCAGAACAGTGTCGCGATACGCCGCCTCGAAGATCAACACCTTCGGCCCACCGTCATTGACGATGTAAACCATCTCCGGCACCGCCAAGCGCCAGTTCACCGTGGCGCAGATGAACCCCGAGATCTCGCAACTGCCATAGACTTCCTGGAATTCGAGGGAGTTCTGGCTGAGGATGCCAACCCGGTCCTGCCGCTTTAGCCCAAGGCGGTGCAGAGCGTTGGCAAGCCGGCTCACCCGGTCATGGAACACCGCATGCGACATGCGCTGATCGCCCCAGACGAAGGCGGTTTCGTTGGGGTATTTCCAGGCATTATTGTCCAGCATGTCGGCAAGCGTGCGCGCTCCCTGGCCGCTGATCGTCATTCGTCCCTCCAAACCCTTTAGGATACGCTACACCATGGTAAAATCGAACGCTAGTTCGAAAATTTGACCGCACACTCCATTTCGTT
This sequence comes from Acetobacteraceae bacterium, assembly GCA_014377905.1. Lineage (GTDB taxonomy): Bacteria > Pseudomonadota > Alphaproteobacteria > Acetobacterales > Acetobacteraceae > CAITOL01. The sequence continues at coordinate 21,868 of JACMOQ010000017.1, forward strand.
CCAGCAAGCGCCGCACTATGATGCCCCATGATGACCAAGCCCCTGGCCAAATCCGCCGTCTCGCAACAGCGCGTGCTCGATGCCGCGGCACGTGTGTTCCGCGACTGCGGCTATGCTGGCGCCACCATGCGGGTGATCGCCGACCAGGCCGGCCTGAAAGCCGGCAGCCTTTATTACCATTACAAATCCAAGGACGAGCTGATCAGCGCCGTGCTCGACCTCGGGATGAATGCAACCATCGGCGCGCTCAAAGCAGCCCTCGCTGGTCTGCCGCCGGATGCAACCGCCCGCCAACGGCTTGAGGTGGCGTTTCGCACCCATGTCACCACCATCATCGCCAATGGCGATTATTCGTTGGCGACCAGCCGGGTGTTCGGCCAGGTCCCCGAAGCAATCCGGGTTCAGCACGAGAAAGTCCGCGACAGCTATGGCCTGATGTGGCGCGAAATCCTCACCTCCGGGCAGCAGCGCGGCGAATTTCGTGCCACCGCCAATCTGACCCTGGCGCGGCTGCTGATCCTCGGCGCGCTCAATTGGACCGCCGAATGGTTCAAGCCCGGAACCCGCAGCATCGAAGATGTCACCAGCGGGTTTGCAGCGATCGTGATGGACGGCCTCGCCGCGCCCGATCAGTTATAAGGCGATGGCTCCGGCGGCAATTGCCCCTGCCCGAGCGAGCGCCCGCCATCGACGATCAACACCTGCCCGGTGATGTAACGATTATCCCGCGACGCCAGAAACCCAACCGCCCGGGCAATATCCTCGGGCTGGCCGACCCGCCCGAGCAATTGCCACCCCAGCATCGCCGCCTGACGTTCCGGGGTCATGTAGTGCAGCATGTCAGTATCAACGACTCCGG
>JACMOQ010000235.1 GCA_014377905.1 Acetobacteraceae bacterium
AGCGCGCTGGTGCACACTGATTTGCGGGCGTCGCACGGCCCGGATTACCGCGCCACACCTGATCGTCCCTTCTGGTTTGGCGACGGGATGTTGGAAATCCCAATGTCACGCGGCTTTTCAGGATCGCTCGCGCGCATCGGCCCGACGGCCTTTCACGCGATCGATACTGCCATAGGACGGCGGGCGCGGCTGCCTGGCATTTTCTCCCGGCTGGGGTTGCTGGAACGCGCGACACTGACGCCGGAAGGTGTGGATTTTGCCACCCAGCGCCGGCTGGTGCTGGCGATGTTGGCGCGCGGACAGCGGGTTTTCACCTTGACCTATCATAGCCCGTCGCTGGCGGTTGGGCACACGCCCTATGTGCGCAACGACCGCGATTTGGCCGATTTCCTGGACCGCCTCAAGCGGATCACAGCGCTGTTCTTCGACGAACTTGGGGCGCAAGCCACCACGCCAGAGGCGGTCATGGGGCTGGCGGAATAGCGGGCTTCTAATATCAACGGTCACTATCAATGACCAATAGCTGTAGGACGGATGCAATCCGCCCTACTGTGCTGCGATGGTTATTACATCGCGCGCTATTCTCGATCTTTAGTCGGGTCGCTTCATTACTCCACCGCTTCCGGCTGACGTGTTGCGTCACCCGCGTCGCCTTCCGGCTTCGGTAAGGCAGGCACGGGTGCTGAAACGAACTCGAAATCGAGCGCATTATCAGCCAGTGTCACCTTCACCGACCCGCCATTGACCAACCGGCCGAACAGCAATTCCTCGGCCAGCGGCTTCTTGATGTGCTCCTGGATCACCCGGCCAAGCGGCCTGGCGCCATTCAGTCGGTCATAACCGCGCTCGGCAAGCCACTCCTTGGCGGCCGACGACAGCTCGATCGTCACGTTGCGGTCCGCCAACTGGGCTTCGAGCTGCATGACGAATTTTTCCACCACGCGCCCAACGGTTTCCGGCGTCAGGCTGGCAAATGCGATGGTCGCGTCAAGCCGGTTGCGGAATTCCGGGGTGAACATCCGCTTGATCGCGTCGTCATCCTCGCCAATCCGCACTTCGCGGCCAAAGCCGATCGCTTCCTTGGCCATGTCAGCGGCCCCGGCATTGGTGGTCATGATCAGGATCACATTGCGAAAATCGACCGCCTTCCCGTTGTGATCGGTGAGTTTGCCGTGATCCATCACCTGCAACAGGATGTTGAACAGATCGGGATGGGCTTTTTCGATTTCGTCCAACAGCAGAACGCAATGCGGGTGCTGATCGATCTGGTCGGTCAGCATGCCGCCCTGATCAAACCCGACATAGCCCGGTGGCGCACCAATCAGGCGGCTGACCGCGTGGCGTTCCATGTATTCCGACATGTCAAACCGGATTAGCTCAATGCCCAAAGTGGCGGCAAGCTGGCGTGCCACTTCTGTCTTGCCAACTCCGGTCGGGCCGCTGAACAAATAGTTACCGATCGGCTTTTCCGGTTCCCGCAAGCCCGCCCGTGACAGTTTGATTGCGGCTGCCAGCGCATCGATCGCGCGGTCCTGCCCGAACACCATCGACCGCAGGTCGCGTTCGAGGTTGCGCAGGGTTTCCTTGTCATCTGTCGATACTGATTTGGCCGGGATGCGGGCGATTTTGGCGACCACATCCTCCACGTCCTTCAACGTCACAATTTTGCGCCGTTGGGCTGGCGGCACCAGCATCCGGCTCGCACCGACCTCATCGATCACGTCAATCGCCTTGTCGGGGAGTTTGCGGTCGTTGATGTATTTCGCCGAAAGTTCAACCGCGCCGCGGATCGCTTCCTCGGTGTATTCGACCTTGTGGTGGTTTTCGTAGTTGGCTTTCAGGCCGCGCAAAATCTTGATGGTGTCTTCGATTGAGGGTTCGTTCACGTCAATCTTCTGGAAGCGGCGAACCAACGCGCGGTCTTTCTCGAAGTAGTTACGGAATTCCTTATAGGTGGTGCTGCCGATGCACCGCATGCTTCCTGATGCCAAAGCGGGTTTGAGCAGGTTGGACGCATCCATCGCGCCGCCGCTGGTTGCCCCGGCGCCGATGACCGTATGGATTTCATCGATGAACAGGATAGCGTTCGGATGGGCTTCCAATTCCGTGACGACCGCCTTCAAACGCTCCTCGAAATCGCCACGATAACGGGTGCCGGCGAGCAGCGCGCCCATATCGAGCGCAAAGATCGTCGCGCCGATCAGCACTTCCGGCACATCGTTTTCGACAATGCGTTTGGCCAGACCTTCGGCAATCGCGGTTTTGCCCACGCCGGGGTCACCAACATAAAGCGGATTGTTCTTGGTGCGGCGGCACAGGATCTGAATCGTCCGCTCAATTTCGAGATCGCGACCAATCAACGGGTCGATTTTGCCGGCCTGGGCCTTTTTGTTGAGGTTGGTGCAATAGGTCGATAGCGCGTCCTGGGCGCTGGGACGGGCTTTCGGCTTTTCCTCGTTTTCGGGCTGGCCGGGTTCGGCATCCTTGCCGGCAGTTGGCGGCCGGGTGCTGCTGCGTCCGGGGGATTTGGCGATGCCGTGACTGATGAAATTCACCGCGTCGAGCCGGGTCATGTCCTGGGTTTGCAGGAAATAGACGGCATGCGACTCGCGTTCGCTAAACAGCGCCACCAGCACGTTTGCACCGGACACTTCATCGCGTCCGGATGATTGCACGTGAATGGCCGCGCGCTGGACCACGCGCTGGAAGCCCGCGGTCGGTTTCGGGTCGCCCGGCCGATCAGTGGCAAGCCCCGCCAGATCCTTATCAAGGAACTCGGTCAGGTCGCGTCGCAAACGGTCAACATCGACGCCGCAGGCACGCAGCACCGTAATGGCGTCGCTATCATCGATCAGGCCCAACAGCAGATGTTCGAGCGTGGCGTATTCGTGCTTGCGTTCGGTTGCCAGCCCGAGCGAGCGGTGGAGCGTTTGTTCAAGAATACGTGAGAGCATGGCGGAACGCTCCTTGTCGGAAAAATGCTTACAATATTATGGGTAAGGCGAAGGTGCTATTCAATCTGTCACACGATGGACTGGGATCGGCGGGCCTGTCCAGGCAGAATTAGTGTCCACCGTCGTTCTAGGCCGCCAATTCGCGCAAGATTGCGGCAGCGAAGCTTAATTTTTTGTCAGACGGCGCCCACTATTCCTTTTCGATCGTGCATTGCAGCGGGTGCTGGTTCTGCCGCGCAAGGTCCATCACCTGCGTCACCTTGGTTTCGGCAACCTCGTAAGTGAATACCCCGCACACCCCGACACCCCGGCGATGCACATGCAGCATGATCTGCGTCGCCTCGTCGCGGTTCTTCTGGAAGAAGCGTTCGAGGACATGCACGACGAATTCCATCGGCGTGTAGTCATCGTTCAGCATCAGCACCTTGTACATGGCCGGTTTGCGTGTTTTGGGCCGCACCTTGGTGACCGTACCCACATTTGGGTTGTTGCCACCGCGGCCGCCATCCTGTTTGTCGTCGTCGCTCATCGCTGATACCGCATGTTCAACCCAGGCTGTCCTAATGCAAAACGCCAATCAGGCGGCGGAGGCGCCGGTCTGATCGAAATCATCATATTGGAGTTCGGCCTAGAATAGAAAGAGGCCCGGACTTGCGTCCGAGCCTCGTCTTGGTTCCACCGCCGTAGGGGGAAGGGCAATTGAACACTGCCGCCGGCAAAGTCTGCCCGTCGGCAATGCTTAAGCTGCCGAAATCAGGCGGCTTTGCCGAACTTTTCCATCGCCACGTTCACGCGCGCGGTGATCGGGGCAAAGGTCTGCTCGGCGAGCTTCATGGACGCATCGGTAAGCTTGCCGGTCTCGGCGACAGCGGCTTCAACCGAGCTGCGGGCCAGCGTGGTCTGCAGTTCGATCGCGTCCTTGAAAGACTTCAGCCCGGTGAACGCCTTCAAGGTCGCCATGGTGGCGTCCATCTGCGCCTGCGCGGTGGCGGCGAAGGTCTTGCCGATGTCTTGCACGCCGGCGGCCCAAATCTGGCTGGACTTCACCATGGCTTCAACATTGGCCTGGCTGAAGCTGACGAGTTCTTCGGTGGTCTGGGTGATTTTTTCCATTTTAGTCTCCATTTGGGTTCGCGTGGTGGCGTCGGCCGGAATGGCCGCGGTTTCTGGGGTCGGCGCGGCGGGGCTTACGGTCTCCGCCATGGCAATCGGTTCAGCCGCAATCTTTTCGATGACCGGCATGTCGAAGACCGGCGTGGCCACTTGCATGGCGGCCGGCTTGATTTTGATCGATTTGGCCATCGCGTCGTGTTCCTCAACGTCCGGCGCCGGATGCACCCTGCTTGAAAGCATCAGCGTCGCTTGAATGTATGCTGCGGTGCAGCAATCGAGGTATAGGAGCCGGGGCGAGCGTGGTCAAGAAAAATTTGTGCGTTGCAACATAATCAAGTCCTGCGGCGTTCTGCGGAATTGGTATCTCCCGAGCAACCGCGAGTCGGGCGTTAAGCCCTTCAAATAACGATTTTTCTTCCCATCGAGGGCTGGACAGCGCGCCGCTGCTGCCGTTAAGGTCGTGACTGGATTGGTAGGAGACCGGCCGCAATGGCCTTAAGCGGAACAGGTTTGCGCGCCCGCGCATGGCAGATTTGCGCCGTGCTGATGATCGGCCTTGGCGCCGCTGGATATCCGGCGCAGGCGCAAATTGGTTCGACGCGCTACGCCTCGTTCATCATGAAGGCTGACAGCGGCGAAGTGCTATCGTCGGTCCAAGCCGATGAACTGCGCCATCCCGCCAGCCTGACCAAGATGATGACCTTATATATGGTGTTCGAGGCGCTGCGTGACCGGCGGATCACCCTTACCCAAAGTGTTCCGGTCAGCGCCCATGCCGCCGCCCAAATGCCGACCAAGCTGGGGCTGATGCCGGGCACACGGATTACGGTTGAGGAAGCCATCCTGGGACTGGTCACCAAATCCGCCAACGACGCCGCCTCCGCCCTTGGGGAAATGCTGGGCGGCGAGGAAGCGCGCTTCGGCCAGATGATGACATTGCGGGCGCGGGCGCTTGGCATGACCCGGACCGTGTTCCGCAACGCATCGGGCTTGCCGGATGCGTCCCAGATTACCACCGCGCGTGACATGGCAACCCTTGGCCGCCATCTGGTGCAGGATTTTCCGCACGAATACAGCTATTTCGCCGTGCCGAGTTTCCGCTTCCACGGTCGCATCCATTTCAACCATGACCAGTTGCTGCAACGTTATGCCGGGGCTGACGGCATCAAGACCGGCTATGTTGAGGCATCGGGCTATAACCTCGTCAGCTCCGCAGTGCGGGGCAATACCCGCCTGATTGGGGTGGTGATGGGCGCAGCCCGTGGTGGCGAACGCGATTTGCATATGATGGCGTTGCTCGACCAGGCCTATATCAGACTCGGCATTGCGCCGGCCCGGAATGACCCGCACGTGATCGCAACGGCCGCAGCCGCGCCGTCCGCAACAGTCAGGGCGGCGGCGCGGGCGTTGGCAAATTGGTCGGTCCAGGTTGGGGCGTTCAGCAACGAAATCGCCGCCCGGCACGCGGCGCGCACCGCGCGGCAGGTGGCGGCGGTTGGCGAACCAACGGTCGAAAGAACCGCACAAACCCATCGCGCCCCGGTTTGGCGTGCCATCCTGGTCGGGCTGACCCAGGCCGAGGCGAGTGCGGCGTGCGGCCCGTTGCAGAAGCGGCGGCTGTCCTGCATTCCGCGCCGGCCGGCAGCCAGCAATCCGTGACGGAGCCCGCTGCCAACCCAGCGCCAAGCCTGGCGGGGTTGTTTACCGGCTTCCTCACGGTTGGGCTGGTTGGCTTTGGCGGGGTGCTGCCGTGGGCGCGCTGGATGGTGGTCGAACAGCGCCGGTGGTTAACGCCTGCGGCCTTCACCGATTTACTCGGCCTGTGTCAGTTCCTGCCCGGGCCTAACATCATCAACATGTCGGTGGCCCTCGGGGCGCGATTCCATGGCGTCCGCGGCGCATTGGTGGCGCTGGCCGGGATTACTCTGGCACCGATTGGCGTGGTTTTAAGCCTTGGCGTGCTCTACGAACGCTACGGCGACGATGCGTTGGTTCAACGCGCATTGGCGGGCATGGCAGCAGGGGCGGCGGGGCTGGTGCTTGCCACCGCCCTGAAAATCGCCGCGCCTTTGCGGGGCCGCAAACTGGGGCTGGCGATTGCGGCGATCGGCTTTGTTGCTATTGGCGTCCTGCAATTGCCGTTGCTGGCGACGCTGCTGGTGCTGGTGCCGGCAAGCATTCTTCTGCATCGCGGTGCCCGATGAACCCGGTCCTGCTGTCGCTGGCGGTATTGTTCAGTCAGTTGAGCCTGGTGGCGGTAGGCGGCGGCAACACCATCCTGCCGGAAATGCAGCGCCAGGTGGTCGATGTGCAGCACTGGATGGGCCCGGCCGAGTTCGCCGCCCTGTTCGCTTTGGCGCAGGCATCACCGGGTCCAAACATGCTGGTCGCCACCCTGATCGGCTGGCGGGTGGCCGGCGGCTGGGGCGCGCTGGTAGCGACGCTGAGCCTGTTCGGACCGCCAGCTTTGCTAACCTTTATGACCTCGCGCCTGTGGGATCGGTTCCGCGAGCGGCCCTGGCGGCATCAGGTGCAAGCCGGGCTGATGCCGGTCACGGCAGGGCTGGTGTTGGCCGCGTCGCTCCGGTTGGGGATTGCCAGCGCCCACACCATTTCTGCGGTTGTAATTTTAGTGGCAACAGCTTTGGCTGTGCTTTTCACGCGGCTGCATCCATTGCTGCTGTTCGCGGTCGCGGCGGTGGCTGGTGCGCTAGGATTCAGCTAGAGATTCGATGCATAAAACTTTACTTTTACTTAGCTCATGAAGTCTTTCGAAACATTCGTACGTATGCTATCTAACGAGCATTATCCCAAAATGGGGACGTTTTTTCGATGAAATTGGTTCTTGAGCCGCGATTTCTTTTTGATGGCAGTATTACTGAGGCAGTCGGGCGTGGGGCTGATCATGACCGGCACGCCGAGGCGAGCCACGCGGAATTTCATGCCGATAACGTCCAAGGAAATAGCTTCGGCGATAACCCGGCGAGCGGCCGGGTAGCGGTCGATGCGCACGCCCCGGCGATCGTCAATCCGGCTGCGACGCAGTTGATGTTTGTCGATCCCCGCGTTGCCAACTGGCGGCAACTGATCGAGGGGGTGGCGAGCGATGTTGAGATTATCGTCATCGACACCAACCGCAACGGGATCGACCAGGTCAGCGCGGCTTTGGCCGGCCGGCAAAATCTTGCCGGATTGCAGTTCGTGACCAATGGCAGCCCCGGCGCGATTGAGCTCGGCCATGGCGCGGTCAATTCCGCGAGCCTGATGGCGCAATCAGACGCGGTCGCCGGTTGGGCCGATCATCTCGCGCCGCACGCCGATATTGCCCTGTGGGGTTCCGAGGTTGGCAACGGCAATGCCGGTGCGGCCTTTTTGGCGGATCTGCATACCCTGACCGGGGCTGATATTGGCGCTGCATCGCATGCGGTGGGTGCGGATGCGATGGGCGCGAACTGGGTGCTGGATGCCAAGCTTGGCACGTTTGATCTGGCATCGCCGTTCAGCGCCGAGGCGCTGGCTGGGATTCCGTCCGAAATTCTGACCGCTATTCCGGCGCTTGCGACCAATATGGCGGCGACCGACCTAATTTTTATCGATCCGCGTGTTGCCGGGTGGGACCAGTTGGCGGCGGGTGCCGAGGCAAATGCGCAGGTCATCGTGATCGATCCGTCACGCGACGCGGTTGCGCAGATTACCCAGGCGTTGCAGGGGCGGACCGGAATTTCCGCGATCAATTTGGTGGCGTATGGCTCGGCCGGGGCACTCGATATCGGGGTCACGCCGCTGACGGCAGCCCTGGTGGCGGCCAATGCCGACCAGATTGCGACGTGGGGCGGCCATCTGGCGCCCGGCGCGGACATCAATCTTTGGGGCTGCGACGTGGCCGATGGCGATGGGCGCGCGTTGTTGGCGGGCCTTGCCAGCTTGACTGGCGCGGACGTTGCTGCATCAACTGAAACCGTGGGCAACCCAGATTTCGGCGGCATTTGGATTTTAAACACCGCCACCGGGGTGATTGAAGCCAGCGTGCCGTTCAATGCCGCGGCGCGGGGGAACTTCACCAACGTACTTGACCCGAGCAGCCTGTCGGTGACCGTTACGCAAGACAAGGCGATTGCCCAAAGTGGCGACGTGATCACCTACACGATTGTCGTCGCCAATCCGTCGAGCCATTTTGCTGGCGATGATGCGATCAACCTCAGCGTAACGTTGTCGTCCAACGTCACCCAGATCGGCGTCATCACCCCGGCGGTGGGAAACCCGATTATGCCAGATTCAAGCACCGCGTTGAATATCCGCTACGATTTCAGCACGCTTGCCACTGGTGCCTCGCTCACTTTTACCGTGAGCGCCACGGTGAAGGATAATCTGCCGACCCAAACCGCGATGCTTGTTTCCGCGCGTGCAACCTATGATAGTTTCTTTACGGGGTCCGGCACCAACGATACCGGTCCGACCCAGTCGCTAACCTTGGCGGCCTACACGCCCGCGTTCACCAGCAATATCGAACTGGTGGGCGAATCGAACGCTAATACGGCCGGGGTAGCCAACGCGACACCCGCGAGTTCGATTTCCGCAACGATTGGTGACATTGTGCGGGTGCAGGCTTATGTCCGGGTGCCCGAGGGCAGCAATCCCAGTTCGCTGCTCGACATCACCTTGCCAACAGGGCTCGCGTTTCAGAACGACAATTCCGCCAAGATCGCCTTTGCCAGCCCGAACAGCGCATTGCTGTCCTCCACCATCGACCCAACCGGCACGTTGGCGCAGGTCTCGGAGAGCGGTGGCGCAATCAACCCGGCTACCATCACGCCCACGGCCTCACCGGCCAGCCTGCTGTTCAACATTGACACCGCAACGGCCGGGCATGTGAAGTTCAACTTCGGCACGCTCAGCAACAACGCGCATTCCGCCACGCCGAATTACATTGTTGTCGCATTTAACGCGATTGTCCAAAATGTTGGAGGCAACGTGTCGGGTGTGGCCGATACGCTCACGGCGGTGCTCTCGACGACGGCTGTGGTGGGAACCACCAATATCGAGACCTTCGTGGTGGGCAACGCAACCCCGCCCACGCCGACCGCCCAGCAGAACCTGTCGCAAACAGTCGCGTTGCCGCTGTTTGATACCAGCCTCGGCACCCTGACCGGCGCGAAGCTGACGCTGACTGGCGCTGTCTCGGCGATCGGATCGTTGACCAACACTGGCGGGTCGACGGAAAATGGCGATGGCGGTGCCAATGCGACTTTCACCGTGGCGTCGGGTGGAACGCCGACACTGACGCTTCCGGTTGGCCTTCGCCTATCGGGAAGTGCGGGTACCGTCTACGCGGACGACACTAATAATGGCCTTTCCTACAGCGTCGCCGCTGGTGCGACACAAGTCCTGAACAACCCAACGGGCAGCCGGACCACCTTGCCGCAATCGGTTCTGGCCGGCAGCCTGTCCCAGTATACCAGCGCCGTGCCAGGTGCGACGGCCCCGGTCACCATTTCGGCAATCGGGCATACCTATGTTGCCTCGACCGGTGGCAATTTCATTGCTAACACCAGCTTTAGTGAAGCGGCGTCAATCTCTGTCACCTATACCTACACTGCCAACCCGACGAACACGGTTTCCTCCGGCAATGCGACAATCACGATCGTTGAACCACGCCTCACCCTGACCAAAACCGTCACCGGGGTGAACACCATCACCGGCGCCATCACCTTCCAGGATGTCATCACCACAACCGGCAACGTGACGGCCTATGGTGCGACGCTGAACGACCCGGAAGCCGCAACCAACGCCGGCGCGATTACCGGACTGACCGTGTCTGGCACCGCCACGGGTGCCACGGGCACCGGTGCGCCGACCTTCGGGGTTTCCGGCGGCACGGCTGTCACCGGGGCTTTCGCGCTGGCGCCAGGCGCGTCAGAAACGATTACCTACACGGTTGCCGTCACCGACCGCACCGCCGCGCTGCCAAATTCAACCGCGTCGGTGAATTGGAACAGTCTCAACGGCGGTCAGCAAACGGCGTTCGGAACCACGAACGGCCTGGTGGGAAGTGGCACCGGTTCGCGAACCGATCCGGTGACCGGGGTCGCCAACGCGGCGGTCAATACCTACACCACCTCGGTAACCCTCGGCTACGGCGCGCTCAGCGGCCGGATATGGGACGGGCTGGGGCCGTTCAACACCACCTATAATCTTGGCGGTGATATCGATATAGCGTTAACCGGTGTGACGGTTTCGGCGACCGGCCTCGATCCCAACACCGGCGGCGCCAAAACCACCACAACTAC
>JACMOQ010000236.1 GCA_014377905.1 Acetobacteraceae bacterium
CAGCCGACGCCGCCGGTTAAGCAATTCCGACACCCGGCCGCTCGGCACGCCCAACATCGTCCCCAAATCCGTGCGGGTCAGCCCCATATCGTCCATCCGTACCAGAATTGCCTCGATCGGATCGGGCAGATCGATCGCATGGTGCCTGGCCTCAAAATCATCAACCAGCACCATCAACACATCCAAACGATCGCCGTCAGGTGTTCCAGCCGCCGCCCCCCAAAGCCGCCGGATTTCGCCAAGTGCCATAGCGTGGTCGCTATCGGTTCGAATGGGCGCAATGTTCGTCATCGTCTGGAATCCTTCACAGCCGCCGCAGTTCTGCCCCGTTGCGCTTGTTCAACTCGTCATATTCGGCATGGGCACCAACCCACAGCACCAGAACGCCATGTCGGACAAAATCGATAGCGCACACCAATCGATAGTCATTGCCGTTTATATTAAACACATATTTACCGTGCGCCAGATCAACAGCCGCACCGAAATCCGCTTTAACCTCAGCGAGATTAGTCCAGCGCGCCGAGTCCACGATGGAATACCAAGTCTTGAGCGCTGGCTCGCTGAGCCGCCGGCCCGGCAATTCCCAATGCTCACGCAGCCGTTTCCGTGAAACAATCCGCATCTGCGGCAACTCGCTTTCCTTCCTCCCATATCGGGAGAAGGCCGATGATTGTCAAGAACGCTGAGGCCCTCCCTCTCACCGCCCCGTCCAAGCCGGCGTCCGCTTTTCCATAAACGCCGTCCGCCCCTCGCGATAATCCTCGCTATCAAAGCACGCTGCCACCAGCGCATCGTAGCCCGGCTTGTCACTGTCGCGCTTCATCACCTCATTCACCCCGCGCTTCATCGTCCCGACCGAAATCGGCGCGTTGGCGGCAATGCTGGCGGCGAGTTTTTCGACGTATGCCATCAACCCATCGGCCGGCAGGCATTTATTAATCAGGCCAATCCGCTCGGCCTCGGCCGCATCGATCCGGTCGCCGCTGAACAGCAGCGTGCGGGCATGGGCCTGGCCGACCAGGCTGACCAGCCGGTCAATCATGTCATAGCCATAGGCGATGCCGAGCTTGGACGCTGGAATGCCGAACGACGATCCGGCGGCGGCAAACCGCATATCCGCCTGCATGGCGATCCCCAAGCCCCCGCCGAGGCAGAAACCCTGGATGCAGGCAATCACCGGCTTGGCAAACGCGCCCAGCCTGGCGCGCCCGGCGCTGGTCAGGCGGTCATATTCGACCTGCGCATTGCCGCTGGCACGCTGGGATTCGAACTGGCTGATATCGGCGCCCGACACGAACGCCTTGTCACCTGCGCCGCGCATAACCACGACGCGCAGGTTGGGATCGGCCGCGAAATCAGCAAGGATGTCTTCCAGGCCCGTCCACATGCCCACCGACATCGCGTTGCGCTTTTCCGGCTGGTTGAAGGTGATCCAGCCGATGCCGCCGGCGGTTTCGGCCAGCATTTTGCCGTCGGCGTAGGTCTTGGCCATCAAACCACACCCTTGGCACGCATCGCGCTGATTTCGGCGGGCGAATACCCCACGCTCGCCAACACCTCGTCGGTGTGCTGGCCGGCTTCAGCGGTGGCGGTGCGGATGGCGCGCGACAACCCGACCTGATTGACCGGGGATGCAACGATATGTTCCACCCCAAGGCGCGGATGGGTGATCGGTTGCGCCATGCCGAGATGCTTGACCTGCGGATCGGCGAACACCTTGTCGATGGTGTTGATCGGGCCGCAGGGAATGCCGGCTTCCTCGAATAGATCGATCCAATACTCGGCCGGTTTCAGCTTGGTGACCTCGCCGATTGCGGCGTTGATCGCCGCGCGGTTCTTGCTGCGGCCGGCTTGGGTTTTCCAGTCCGGATGCTCGGCCCATTCCGGGTGCTCAATGGTTTCGCAAAGCCGCACCCACAACCTGCCGCCCGAGGCCGCAATATTGATGAAGCCATCGGATGCCGGGAACACCCCGGTCGGGATGCCGGTCGGGTGGTCGTTGCCAGCCTGCGGTGCAACTTCGCCCTTCATCAGCCAGCGCGACGCCTGGAAATCCAGCATGAAGACCTGCACTTCCAGCAGGCTGGTCGTCACCCAACGGCCAACGCCGGTCTTCTCGCGGTCGAACAGCGCGGTCATGATGCCGAACGCCAACATGTTGCCGGCAGTCAGGTCAGCGATCGGGATGCCGACCCGCACCGGCCCCTGCCCCGGCAATCCGGTGATCGACATCAGCCCGCCCATGCCCTGCGCGATCTGATCGACCCCGGCACGCTTGCCGTACGGCCCGTCCTGACCGAAGCCCGAAATGCTGCCATAAACAATGCGCGGATTGATCGCGCGCACGGTGTCGTAATCAACCTTGAGGCGGAATTTCACCGCTGACCGCATGTTTTCCACGATCACATCGGCCTTGGCCGCAAGCCGCATAAAGGCTGCGTGGCCTTCCGGCGATTTTAGATCGAGGTTGATGCAGCGCTTATTACGATGCAGGTTTTGGAAATCGAACCCGTCACGATCGCCGGCAATATCTTCCCCGCCAGCCGCCGGCGGCTCAATGCGTATCACGTCCGCCCCCCAATCGGCGAGATGGCGCACGCAGGTCGGGCCAGCCCGGGCAAGCGTCAGGTCCAGCACCACAAGGCGGGCCAAAGGCAGATGCAGTTGGGCGGTGTCGGGCATGGAGGTCTCCGGGATGTGCTTGGCGCTATGATCCACCCTGGCGGCGCTTTCGCCAAGCCCGATGGTGCGATCCCAACGCTCACTACCCGAGCGTTGGGTGAATCGCTCTACCAAATCAAGGCCTGGTGGATAGAATCTGACGGCGTTTGCCGACCGATTCTATCCACCAGCTTACCATTTGCTCCGCAGCACGCCGTGGGCTGGGAAGTTGGTTCGCCAATGTCGCGCAATATCGGCCCGCGTCGCCACCCACACGTCAGAATGGGTTCCAACATAATCCAGAAACCGTTCCAATGCCGCGGTGCGCCCTGGCCGGCCGGCGAGGCGGCCATGCAAGCCCAGGCTCATCATCCGCGGTCGGCCTTCCTGGCCATCGCGATACAACACATCGAACGTGTCGCGCAGATAGGTGAAGAACGCGTCGCCATCAGGAAAACCGCCCGGCAC
>JACMOQ010000237.1 GCA_014377905.1 Acetobacteraceae bacterium
TACGGTCCCGGCGCACGCCCCCAATAGCCAACGGCAACAGAGTATCAAAAAGTTTTTTTGGTTCTTTTTGTTCACAAAAAGAACATCTTCCTTCCTGAGGGAGCTTCCTTAGATGCAAACCACCTCCCCCGCCTTCAAAGCCAACGTAGCGGAAGCGCTTTCCGACGCCGGCCTGCAAAAGGCGCTCCACTTCACCCGCCCGCGCTTTCCCGAACGCCGTGCGGCAGCGGTCGCCGCGTTGCCGGAGTTCGAGGCGCTGCGCGACATCGGCCGCGACATCAAGAACCACACGCTGGCCAATCTCGATTTCTACCTGGAAACCTGGGCCGATAACGTCGAAAAATCCGGTGGCCAGGTGCATTGGTGCGCCACCGCCGATGATGCCCGTGCGGCCGTGCTGGCGATCTGCCAAAGGGTCGGCGCCAAAACGGTGACCAAGGGCAAGTCGATGATTTCCGAGGAACTTGCCATCAACGAGCATCTGGAAAAACACGGCATTGAACCCGTGGAGACCGATCTCGGCGAGTATATCCTGCAAATTCGCGGCGAGGGGCCAAGCCATATCATTGCGCCGGCGTTTCACCTCAATCGCGAGGATTGGGAGGAAAGCTTTCGCAAAACCCATACCGATCTGCCGGCCGATCGGGTGTTCGGCGAACGCCGCGACATCATGGTTGAAGCCCGCACGATCTTGCGGCAGAAATTCATCGCCGCCGATGTCGGGATTACCGGGGCGAATTTCCTGATCGCTGAAACTGGCAGTTCGGTGATTGTTACCAACGAAGGCAATGGCGACCTCACCCAAACGCTGCCGAAGGTGCATATCGCGCTCGCCAGCATCGAAAAAGTGGTGCCGACGCTCGAAGATGCGACATCGTTGCTGCGCCTGCTCGCGCGGTCTGCCACTGGGCAGGATTTCTCGGTCTACACCACGTTTTCCACCGGCGCGCGGCGGCCGGATGATCTTGACGGGCCGGAAGAATATCATGTTGTGGTCATCGATAATGGCCGCAGCGCTATGATTGGCACCGAATTTCAGGATATGCTGCGCTGCATTCGCTGCGCCGCGTGCATGAACCATTGCCCGGTTTATTTCACCGTCGGCGGCCACAGCTACGGCTGGGTTTATCCCGGCCCAATGGGCAGCGTGCTGACCCCGAGCCTGATCGGCGTCGAAAAAGCTGGCCATCTGCCCAATGCCAGCACGTTTTGCGGAAAGTGCGAAAGCGTCTGTCCGGTGAAAATTCCGCTGCCGAAACTGATGCGGCACTGGCGCGAACGCGAATTCGAACGCCATCTAACGCCGGGTGCAATGCGGAACAACCTCGCCATCTGGGGCTGGTTCGCCCGCCGCCCGCAACTTTACCGTGCCGCCACGCGGGTTGCCGCGTGGGGCCTCGGGCTGCTGGGCCGCAAGCGTGGCCGCTTTAGCTGGCTGCCGTTTGCCGGCGGCTGGACAGATGGCCGCGATCTGCCGGCGCCGGAGGGTGGTACTTTCTTCGCCCGCTACGCCCGCGAACAACGGCATAAATCATGAGCCGCGACGCGATCCTTGGCGCCATAAGGCGCGGCCTGCGTCGTGGCCGACTGCCGGAAGATCAGAAGCTCGGGTTGCGCGCCCGCCTCGATGCCCATCCCCGCCATCTGATTCCTGCGCGGTCGCTGGTGCCGCGCCCGGCGCAGGTCTCGCTGTTTATTGCCAATGTTGAAAAGGAATTCGGCAGCGTCGCCCGCGTGCCGACCCTTGCCGACGTGCCGGCCGCAATCGCCAACTACCTTGCCGCCGGCAATCTCCCGGCCCATTTCGCCATGGCGCCACATCCGGACCTGACCGGGCTGGACTGGGCGCTTTTGCAGCCCCGCGTCGGCCGCGCCCAACCGTCAGATCTTGTGTGCCTGACCCAGGCTTTCGCCGGCATCGCCGAAACCGGGACGCTGATGCTGCCGGGGGAATTTATGCGGCCAACCACGCTCAACCTGCTCGGCGATATTGCGCTGGTGGTGCTGCGCGCCAGCCGGATTGTCGGTCCGTACGAAGATGCCTGGAACTGGCTCCGTGCCCGCCACGATAGCACCACCGGGGGCTTCATGCCGCGCAACGTCATGCTGGTCACGGGCCCGTCGCGGTCGGCCGATATCGAGTCAACACTCGAACTTGGCGCGCATGGCCCCAGGCAATTGCATATCGTGTTGGTCGATGACGATCCTGCGGCCATCGCCTGATCGATGGCGCGACGCGGGCAGCTTTCGGCGATTGATATCGGGGAATGGGCGAACTACACCCAGCATGTTCGCCCAATTAACGGCCGCACGCCACTGCCGTTGCCCGATTTGCCGCCACCGCCGATCAGCCCAACACAAGCGCTGATTGCCAGTGCCCCGCCGCCACGGCCACGCGGCCTCGTCGCGGTGGCAGTCGGTGATGCGCCGGGTGGCTTGGACAAATCGAGCTGGAACAAGTTTCGCACTGGCAAAATGCCGACCATGCGCACCCTCGATCTGCACGGTCGCACCGCCCAACGCGCCTATCACGCGCTGCATTCGTTCCTGCACGCCGCCTATGCCGACCATGTTCGCTGTGTGGAAGTGATCACCGGCCGTGGCGCGGGCGAAGCGGGCGGGGTGTTACGACGCGAATTGCCACTTTGGCTCAACTTGCCGGCGTTGCGCCCGATGGTGCTGGCCGCAAGCCATCCGCACGCGGCCAATTCAGGCTCGGTGCGCATCCTGCTGCGCCGCACGCGATGACACCCTTTGGCGCGCGCCTGCGGGCCTTGCGGTCGGCGCGCGGGATGACGTTGAAAGACCTTGCGGCGCAGTTGCAGGTTTCGTCGGCCTATTTATCCGCGCTTGAACACGGTCGGCGGGGCGCGCCGAGCATCGGGCTGGTGCATCAGGTCTGCGATCTGCTCGGCCTGATTTGGAACCAGGCGGAGGAACTGGCCGGCCTCGCCCGCCTGTCGCATCCGCGGGTGACGGTGGATACGGCGGGTCTGACCCCGGAACAAACCGCGCTGGCCAACCGGCTAGCCCAGACCATCCGGCGATTGCCGCCTGAAACCGTGGCCGCCCTTCACGCCTTGCTCGATGCGACAACCCCGCAGCCGAAGCCGCGTCTCCGGCGGGCGGCACGGCGCGCGGAATAGAGCATCATCCGGTTAAACGGCTTTGTCTAAACGGATAAAGATGATCGTGAAAACAGTCTTTTAGCGTATTGCCGTCACGTTGCTGAACGGCGTCGACAGGCCGCCGAGCTGGATGCTGAGCGTGTTGCCGGACTGGGCGATGCCGGTGGCAGTGCCGATCACCGTGAACGGCACCGCAGTCGCGGTTTTGCCGGTGGCGTTGGCGGTAACGGTCACACCGTAAACCCCATCCGGCATCTGGGCGCCGAAGGTGTTCTTGCCATTCCAGCTCCATTGGTTGCTGCCCTGGGTCGCGTCAAGCTGGGTTTGCGACACGACAGCCCCGGTGCGGTCGGTGATGCCGATGGTGACCGGTTCGGCGACCGGTGCGGTGAACGCCACCCCGGCGCTACTGTTCTGAAGCGATAATTTATCCGAGGTGACCGACACAGGGTGGCCAACCACGTTGGCCGATTGCAACATTTGCTGCGACTGGGTGAGCTGTATGAGCTGCGTCAGGCTGGAATTGGTAGCGATTTGCTGTTCCACGCCGGAAAATTGCACCAGCTCGGTGGTAAACTTGTTGGCGTCCATCGGACTGGTGGGGTCCTGGTTCTTCAACTGCGTCATCAGCATGCTGAGAAAACCCGAGAAATTCCCGGTGAGCGACCCCAGCGCACTGGTGCTGGCCGCACTTGCGGCTTGGCTGGCGGCCTGGGTAGCGGCGGGTTGTGCGATGGTGCTGGCGACGTTCATCGGTGGGTTCCTTTTATCAAGCCGTAATATCGATGCCGGATTGTGCCGGGCGCGATACGCGGAGGGTTGGGGCGGCGTCGGTCGGAAAAATGTCGTTCAAGCCTATCGACGGGGTTTGCTGCCCGCGCGGTTGCGGGCGTTCCCGCCCATCGGGGCCGGGTTCGGTCTGGCCCGAAAACTGGAACACGAAGCTGCGTGGTCCGTCGGTGCTGTTGGCCGGCGGCACGGCCGGCAACGGGTCATTGGCGGCGGCAAGATGGAATGTCAGCGCCCGGCCGTCCCCGACGATGCCGGCGCTTTCGAGCGCCTGGTTCAACGAAGTCTGGTCACGCAACAGAATCAGCAGGGTGGACGGGTTGGCGGCGGTGATGGCGATCTTGGTCGGGCTGTCCTTGACCTGTTCGATGCTGATCCGCAGCAGGCCGAGATCGGGCGGCTGCAGCGTCATGGTCAGATGATGCTGGCCCTCGCCCTCCCGGGTGAGGACCACAAACGCCGAGCCAAGCTGGCTGGCGAGCCCCGGAGGCGGCGCCGCACCCGCAGAAGCGTAGGTGACGTGGTTGCCGGCATGGGTTGGAGCAAGGGCGGCATAGGGCGCCGGGGGCATTGCCTGGATTGCCGGGTCGGGGGGCAAGTCTCGGTGGGAAAGCGCGGGCGTTGGCGCGGCACCCGGTCCCTGATCGAAAGTGTCGACGGGCTTGGTCTCGGCGGCCGGTGATGGCTCGACGCGCGGCGCGGCCGGTGCGTGCCCGCCTACGTCGATTTCCGTTCCCGTCGGCGCGCTAGGCGGTAAGGCGGGTGCTGGTGGCAAAGGGATCACCAAGGCAAGCGGGGCAAGAAAATCAGGCGCCGGCAATGGGGCTGGGCGGTCAGTCGGCTGGGCCTCGGGCGCTTCCGGCTTGGCGGGCGCGGCGGCGGCTTTGGTGACGGGCTTGCCGGGCGCGGGGCTGGCTACGGAATGGAGCACGGAACTATCCGGGGCACCGGCTTGCACCTTTGAATCGGTCACTGGTTCGGGCTCTGCCGGCGCAATGGGCGGCACCAGATCGGCTGGGGTGCTGGCATCGGGTGGGATTTTGGCCGGCGCGGGCTGGTCCGGTGTCGCGTTCGGCATGGTCGGATGCGCAGTTGGCACTTGAGGGTCGGTCGCCGGCGGCACTGTGATGCCGGGCGCGATGTTCTGACCGGCCGCGAGTGCCATGAAAACCGGGCCGGTGATGGCCGGTGATGTGGGAGCAGGCTCGGCCGCGTTCTCACGGGCCGGCAGGGCCGCGGTGTCGCAGACCGAGGCCAGCATGGTCGCAAAGCTGCTGGTCAACCCGTCGCCATGACTGGTATCGGGCAGCGTGGCCTCAAGCGGACTGATACCCGTCCGCAGCGTGGGTTCGGCAGTGATGGCCGGCATACTTGCGATGTCCTTGCGCGTTCGTCACCCGTGTTGGGCCTGGGTCCGGATACGCTAGGCAATACTTGGGCCAAGTGGGCGAAACTGCGGAAATCCGACTGCTGGCGCGCCCGCTAACGCCCCATCGGCGCGGCGCGGCCGGCAGGGTGCGGCCAGTGCGGCAAAATATGCCCGGTCAAATCTGCCTGGTGCAGGCCACAGCCGGACCTGCCTTGGGCGCGCAAGCCAGATTTCCGCTGTCAAAATCGTGGCACGGTTCCTGCTGACCACCCAGTCAGCGCCAGGCAGCATGGGCTGGTGGCAATGGGTCAGACAGACTTCAGGAGTTTTCACAATGTCGCTTCTCGGTGCCATGAGCACGGCCATCAGCGGTCTGTCCGCACAATCGGCATCGTTCGGCAATATCAGCGATAATATCGCCAATAGTCAGACCGTGGGCTTCAAGCGGATAGGAACAAATTTCGAAGACATCCTGACCAGCAGTACTGCGGGGTCCAATCAGTCAGGATCTGTGCTTGCCAAGCCCGATTATCAGAACACCTTACAGGGAACCATTGCGCAAAATAGCAATCCGCTTTCAATGGCGATTGCCGGGCAGGGGTTTTTTCCGATTAGCCTGCTGAATGGCGGCCAGGTTGGGACGGTTAACTTCTCGCCGCAACAATATTACACCCGCGCCGGTGACTTCACGATGGATAAAAGCGGCTTTCTGGTGAACGGGGCAGGCGGCTACCTCAATGGCTGGCCGATCAATCCGCAAAGCGGACAAATCAACCGTACCACTCTTGCACCGATCCAGGTGACCCAAAGCGTCTATAATCCGGTTGCCACCAGCATTGTCGACATGGCGGCCAATCTGCCGGCCACGCCGGCTACCGGTGTCCCGATCAATGCCCAGGTTTCAGTCTATGACACGCTGGGCACCTCCCATATTATCACCCTGGGGATGACGCAGACAGCCCCCAATGTGTGGACTGTTGCGGTCAATTCCCCTGATGACGCAACGGGCGTTGCGCGCGGGACCGCCACAGTCAATTTCGGACCCACTGCCAGCGGCAACCCGGTCGCCGATGGAACAGTCGGCAGCATTACCAGCCCAACCGGCTCGGTTTCCGGCAGTGCGTTTGCCGCCAACAACCCCGCATCGCTGTCATTTGCTACCGATTTCGGCAATGGCCCGCAAACCATTGCGCTCAACTTTGGCACCTACGGCAAGGCGGCCGGCCTGACGCAATATGCCGGGACCACCTTCCAGCTTCAAGGCATCAACCAGAACGGCGTGCCACAGGGCAGCTTTAGCAGTGCCTCGGTAACCTCGGCAGGCGATATCCAGGTGAACTACAACAACGGCCAGGTGCGCACCATTGCCCGTGTGCCCATCACCATCTTCAGCGCCGCCGATGAACTGCAACGCCAGAACGGATCGGCTTTTACCGCGACGGTGAATTCCGGGCAGCCTTTGAACGAAGACGCCGGCATTAACGGCGCCGGCCTGATCAAGACCAGCGCCACCGAAACATCGAATGTCGATATCGCGACCGAGTTCAGCAATCTGATTGTCGCCCAGCAAGCCTATTCCGCCAACGCAAAAATCGTCACGTCGGCGGACCAATTGCTGCAAACCACCCTTAATATGAAGCAGTAATCCACCCGAACTGACGGAGGTCCAAAATGGGCATCGGCGTCGCGCTGTCAAATGCGATGGGTGGCCTGGCAAACATCAACCGCGACCTTGCGGTGGTGTCGCAGAACGTTTCCAATGCCAACACGCCCGGCTATACGCGCGAGGTTTCCAATCAGCAGGCACTGTCGGTTGGTGGGCAGGGCATGGGGGTGGTGTCGGGCCCGGCCACGCGGGTGCTTAATGCCCAGCAGCAAGGCGATCTTTTCACCCAAAACGCCACGGTGGGTGGACTGCACACCCGCCAGCAGGCGCTCGCCTCGATTGACGCGGTGATGGGAACTCCGGGCCAGGGCAATGACCTGGCAAGCCTGCTGGGCAAGGTGCAGGACGGATTTTCCGCTTTGCTGGCCAATCCTGACAGCCAGTCGGGGCAGGCGCAGGTATTGTCGGCCGCCCAACGCTTTGCAAACCAGATCAATACTGTCAGCGCGGCAGTCGACAGCGCCCGGCAGCATGCGCAAACCGGTATTCTGGCCGATGTCGCCAGTTTGAATACAGCGATTATCAGCATCGGTGCGCAGACCCAGCAGATCATGACCGCCAAGGCCGCCGGTGTCAGCACCGCCGATCTGGAAAATCAGCGCGATGTCGGAATGGCCCAGATCAGTCAACTGATCGACGCGCGGTTCCTTGTGCAGACCAATGGTGACATCAAAGCGATCACCCCATCAGGGTTGTCGGTCAACTTCGCAGCCGGCGCCACCACCTTTGCGACCCCGGCCACGAATTTGGGACCATCGGCGTTTTATCCCGGTGGCGGGGTGCCGGCGATCAGCATGAACGGCGTCGATGTGACCCAGCAGCTTGCCGGCAGTGGTTCGCTCGGCGGCAACATCGATGTCCGCGACAATATCATGCCCGGTATACAGGCCGGGCTGGACGAGTTAGCGCAAACCATTTCCACCCGGTTTGCGGCGCAAGGCCTGACGTTGTTTACCCGGCCCGACGGCACCATCCCGACCGGCGCGGGGGTGCCGGTGCAAGCAACCTATCTCGGCTATGCCAACGCGATCTCGGTCAATCCAGCGGTGCTGGCCGCCCCCAAGCTGCTGCGCGATGGCACCCATGCGATTGCCGGGGCGGCCGGGGGGGCAAGCGCATTTACCCCCAATCCCGCCCTGGGTCCGGCGGGCTTCACCACGATGATCACCCGTGTCATCAACTTTACCTTCAGCACCCAGGTCGCACCTGGCACCGGCCAACCGCCGGCCAATAGCAACGGGCTTGGACCGCAGGGCAATCTGGTCGGCCCGTTCAGCGCCGGCGGCAGCCTCGCCACCATGACCGGTGCGCTGGTGACAGCCTCGGCCGGGCTCGCCTCCATCGTCAGTGCCAATTTGCAAACCGAGCGGGCGGTCCAGACCAGCTTGCAGACACGGCTTGCGGACGGCAGCGCGGTCAATATCGATACCGAACTTTCCACCATGGTGCAGTTGCAGAACGCCTATGGCGCCAATGCGCGGGTGATCTCGGCATTGCAGGCGATGTGGGCACAATTACTCCAGAGCGTTGGTTAAACGGGAAATGGGCATGAGCGGAACAATTGGGACGACCGGGATGGCGGCGGGAACGCTGGGGATGCTGGCGCGGGATAGTTCCGCGGTGCGCCAGCGCATGGACGTGCTGACCCAGCAGGTGGCGACCGGTCGTGCCGCTGAAACCTATGCCGGCCTTGGGGCCCGCGCGACGATTTCGATCGATCTGCGTCCTGGCCTGGAACGCATTAATACTTACGTCAATAATATCAGCCAGGCCGACACAAAGCTGGGGATTGCCGGCACGGCATTGAAGCAGCTGAGCGATATCGCGTCCAGCTTCGCCACCCAGACTATCAACATGAGCGCGCAAACCTCGACCGCGGTAAACTCGATTGCGGTTCAGGCTGGCTTGGCGCTTCAGCAGGTGCAGACTTTGCTTAACACCGAGGTTGGCGGTCATTATTTGTTTGCTGGGCAGGACAGTGCCAATCAACCGGTTCCGGACACCGAATTTCAGGCGTTTGTGGCGGCCGTGAAAGCCCCCGTCGCGGCGCTGTCGGCCACCAACGCGGCTGCAACGACTGCCGCGACCCTGACCGCTGCGACCGGGACAAGTATGACCTCGGCAACCCTCGGCACGGCGCGGGTGCGGGTGCAGTCGGGTGACGGTATGGATTTGCCGTCTGGTATCGTGGCGGGACAGAATGCCTACGCTGTGCAGACCGCGCCGAACAGCACCGGCTCCTACGTCAAGGACCTGGTGCGCAGCCTCGCCTCACTTGCCGCGATGAGCAGCGGCCAGGCTGCGCTGGGCGGGGGCTTCACCAGCTTTGTGACCGATATTGGCGCGTCCTTGCAGGGCGTTGTTGCAGCGCTTGGCACCGAAATGGCGGGGGTCGGCCAGGAGCAGATCGGGTTGAAAGACCAGAAAACCAGCCTTTCCGATGTCGCCACCGCGCTAAGCGCGCAGCTGTCATCGGTCGAAGACGTCGATATGGCGGCAACCGCGACCGCACTTTCGGCCGTTCAGACCCAGTTGCAGGCGTCTTACCGATTAATTTCCAACATGCAGAGCATGTCTCTCGTTGGTTACTTATAGAAAATTGAGTCCCACAAAAGGTAAAAATCGATGCCCAATCTTGTCTTAGAACTTCGCCAAGGCGATTTGATGGTGCTCAACGGCGCCTCAATCCGTTTTCGCACCAAGGCACGGATCGAACTTGCGGCCAAGGCCAAGTTTTTGTTTGGCAAGCAGATCCTGCCCCTGGCTGAAGCCGACAGCCCGGCACGACGGATCTATTTCGCCCTGCAAACCGCCTATGTCGGCACCGAGGAGGAACAGGCGGTCGGCTTATCGGATGCAAGGGCGTTAATCGCTGCTTTCAAGACGGCAACCACCTCGGGGTTGGCGATTGAGATCCTCGACCGCGCCATGTTGGCCGCTGAAGCGGATGACTGCTACCAGGCTTTGAAGCTGGTGCGGAGAATTGTCCGCCATGAAGACGCTGTCATGGGACGAAACCAGCCTGCAATTGCGGCCGAATAGCGAATTTATCGATCGAAACTGCGAAATATAGCGGTCTATTTACCGATAATTTACTTTCACCGACTAATCTTTCAATGCGCGCAGGAAAAACTCTGGCGTTGCACTCCCAATACCACGCGGTTGCAACAAAAGGATATTCCGCATGTTTTCTGTGAACACCAACCTGAGCGCGATGGCGGCACTTTCGACCCTGAATAACACCCAAACGATGCTGCAACACACCCAGCAAACCATTGCCACCGGTAAAAAAGTTTCGATGTCGTCTGATAATCCGGCGATTTTCGATATCTCGAATGCGATGAATGCCGATCTGTCCGGTCTTGCCGCGGTTTCGGACAATTTGTCGTTTGGCAACGCGACGGTGTCGGTGGCCACGTCTGCGGCATCGCAGGTTTCATCGGCGCTGGCGCAATTGAAAAACACCGTCGTGCAAGCCCAGCAGCAGGGTATCGACCCAACGGTGATGGGCAGCCAGATTACCGCCATCCTCTCCAATATCGATCAGTTCTCCAAAAGCGCCACTTTCAACGGGGTTAATCTGTTGGATGGCACCTCGCCGACGTTGACCGTGGTGCAGGATATGAAAGGTAGCCAAATTTCGGTCGCCAACCAGAACACCACTGCCGCAGGGCTTGGGTTGACGGGTCTGGGCGTCAACAGCACCGCCATGAAACTGACGTTCAATAACACCTTCGCTGTTGCCAATGCCGATAAGGTTGTTTTGTCGGATGGCACCAAGAGCTTCACCTTCGAATTCTCCGACGGTTCGGCCGCCACGACCAGCACGCCAACGGCGAATAACACGGTCTTTGCTGTCCAAGTGACTCCGGCTTCGCAGTCCAACCTGCAAATGATCGGCGCCATGGTGACGGCGATGAAGGCTGCCGGGTTCGGTGCGGATGTGCAAAGCGATGGCAGCGTGAATATCGGTGGCAAAGGTATCACCAACGCTGCCTCATCGACGACCGTCGCCAGCGGTGGTGCCACGAAATCGGTGCTATCCGGGGCGACCGCGGCGATCTCGATTGTTGATGCAGCGATCGTTGCGATGAGCACCAAAACATCGAGCCTTGGGCAGGCCCAGCAGCAGATTACCGGGATGGCGAACTTCACCTCGGGGCTGTCAAGCTCCCTCACCGCAGGCCTTGGTGCGCTGACGGATGCCGACATGGCGGGTGAGAGCGCCAAATTGCAGTCTCTGCAAACCAAGCAGTCACTCGCAATCCAGGCATTGTCGATCGCCAACCAGGGGCCGCAGGCACTGATGTCGCTGTTCCGCTAAACCGCGGCTGCGAAAAGACAAATA
The DNA here is from genome assembly GCA_014377905.1 of Acetobacteraceae bacterium. GTDB lineage: Bacteria > Pseudomonadota > Alphaproteobacteria > Acetobacterales > Acetobacteraceae > CAITOL01. The sequence continues at coordinate 11,301 of JACMOQ010000237.1, forward strand.
CCCAGCCTGCGTGGTTTGAAATGGCCGCGCAGGCTGTCTTTCGCGTGTGTTCCGCAGCGATTAACGTACAGCTTCGATGGGAAATACGATGAACGGCCGATCCGTCTATGCTCAACAATCCGACCTTGGCGGTGCCACGCCGCGCGAAACCGAAGCGGTTGCATTCGGACTTTGCAACGCGCGCCTGAGCCAGGCCAAGACCTCGGACGAACGGGTCGCGGCCCTGCACAAGACCCATATGCTGTGGGGAATTCTGGTGCGTGACCTGTCCAATCCAGGTAACCGCCTGCCGGCAACGCTGCGTGAACAATTGCTGAATCTCGGCGTGTGGGCGATGGGCTATAGCGTTGCGGCGATGACCAATGACATGTCATTGCAACCTTTGATTGAGGTTCACCGCAATCTGGCCGATGGCCTACGGGTGCCGGTGATGTCCGTTCTGGTGCCCGGCCAAATCATGCGCAGCTTTAGCGGCGGTATCAGCGCCTGACGGTAAAATGACTTTATCCGAACGATCTCGCGCCAAGGAGGATCAGCTGGCGATGCGGGCATCGATGAGCGCGGTGACCGCCGCCAGAATGCGCCGTGCAGGCGCCAGACGATAAGCGAACACCTCGCCCTCGGGGCGATCATGCACGATCATTCCGGTCTCCACCTCAAACACCACAAGCGTGCCATCCGGCATCAGGCCGCAATCAAGGCCGAAATAGGCCAACCCGACTCGTGCGGCGATTTCCCGTAGCGCAAAGATGGCGCCTGGGGGGAACGCATGGCCGAAATCATTGAGGAATGCATTTTCCTCCGCACGTTTGCCGGCGTCGCGATCCATGCCGGCGTTATAATACCACACCGCCCAGTCGTCATGAATTGCCATATGAAACGGCATCGGCTGCCCGTCGACAAAAATGATGCGGTATTTCCGCCATGCCCCGTCGGTGCTGCGATAGTCGATGAAAGGGGCGACAAAGAACAGGTCTGATGGCTTGAATGGCCGCAAATAGGATGCGAGCGCCGCCGCGTCGCCGATGCGGGCAAGTCCGGTGCCGGCATGGGAATGGCGTGGACGAATGATCAGCGGAAACGCGCCCCCGGTCAATAAATCTTGTGCCAAACCAAGCGTTTGGCGGGGCACGATCGCGTTCGGTATGTCCCGCAGTAACGCCGCCATTTGGTCGCGGCCGGTGGCGGCAATCAGATGGCCTGGGTTGATAAGCGGTTTTCCCAGTTTCGCGGCCAGCAGATCGGCGGCTCGCAAGATTTCGGCGTGGCGTTGATCTTCGGCGATTGCAATGAAGACGCAGTCAATGTCGGGCAGCAAATCCGGCACCGGGACCTGCGGCTGCAACCAGAGTGTATGGACGTCGGTGGTGGTGTCATCCAGCAGCATCGCCACCGGCAGGTTTGCCTGAAAATCCCCCACCACATTGATCACCAGCACGCGACGGCGCGGGTGCTTGGCGGGGCGAAACGTCAAGGGCATTTCGGTGACAGCGGCGCGCAAATGGGCGACGCCCGCTTCTGCGTCCCCCAGCACCTGGCACACCTCCCACAGTAACAAACGTGCCGCCTGGCGGTCGCGCGGAATCTTCACCGCATATTCCAACAATGCGCGCGCAACCGGCCACTCGGACCGTTCGGCATGGTGCATGGCAAGGGTGATGAAAGACACAGGTGGGGAAATCTGGTTCATGGCGCATCCGGCTTTGTCCCATTCGGCAGGGAAATGGGATGTCCAGAATGGCGCCTATGTCTTCACCAATAGTGAAGACTGGGGTGTGTTTGGCATCGTGCCGGCGCGCTGATAGGCATCGAGCTGCTGCGGGGTGGGCAGCGAGCTGATGATTTGGCCGCGGGCGCTGATGAATTCGATTACCACCATGTTGAGCGCGGGATCGATATGATAGCTTGGGTTGGGATGCATTGGTGACGGTGCCGCCTGCACCGGGACCGCCACCGCCACCGCTGCCACGTTGCGGCTACTCGCGGGTTGAATCACCGATGGCGGCAATATTGACGCGATTGTGATGTCGGACGGCATGACGAAGCTA
>JACMOQ010000238.1 GCA_014377905.1 Acetobacteraceae bacterium
CGCGTTCATAGCGAAGTTTGCACCCACCCAGATCGGCTTCACCGATCCTGGCATCGGGCTGCCCCCTGATAGCGCCGTGGCGATGCTGCGCCCCGGGCCAAAAGCGCAGTTGAACTGCCAAGCCGCCTTCACGCCAGTTCCCGGTGAAACATTGCGCTTCATCGTTCCGGGCTGCGAAGTGGTCACCGCGCTCAATGCAAATGTCGTTGACAAGAGTGATCTCGAAGCCGGGATGCAGCCGCAACCTGGCATTGCGATCCGCAGCGGCGGACCGCCCCAACGGCTGCAACCCCAGCAGGCGCGGCGCACCGGGCGGGTCGGACGCTCCGGCGCGGGCACGTTGCCGGGCCAAACCCGATGACCGATCCCTCGCCCGCAGGGGCCGAGGGCGCATCGGCCGAATTTCTGACCCGCCTGTTAACCGTCGAACCGCCATTGGCGCCTGCCGCGAGCCTGCCGTCGCACCAAATCCGGCTGACCGCCTTATCGCTGCTGCCCGCTATCGCCCGGGCGATGCCGAACACGCCTGGCCCCGATACGGCGCCAGCCGTGATCCGGGCAGACGCCGAACGCGCGCTCAAGGCCGTTCTTGCCGCCAACAAATCGATCACCGCCGCTTACCCCGACCTGCTCGCGATCCTTCTGGATGAAATGCTGGGGCTCGGGCCACTCGAAGTGCTGCGTCGTGATCCTGCGGTGACGGACATACTGGTCAACAAATTCGACGAGGTTTACGTCGAACGCAACGGCAGGCTGGAACCGGCCGAGGTTGCGTTCATTAACGACGATCATTTCATGGCACTGGTGCATCGGCTCATCGGTCGTGCCGGCCGGCGGGTCGATCAGGCATCGCCCATCGCTGACGCTTTGCTCCCGGATGGCAGCCGGCTCAATGTTATTTTGCCGCCGCTATCGGTCAACGGGCCGTCGCTGTCGTTGCGGCGCCACGCCACCCATAATCTGTCATTGCCCCAATTGGTTGCCGCTGGCAGCGTTCCGCAACGGGCGGCGGCGTTGCTGATCCTGGCGATCCGCGGGCGGCTGAACATCCTGCTGACGGGCGGCGCGGGCGCGGGCAAAACCACCCTCCTCAACGCGATGTCGGCCTATATTGCTCCTGGTGAGCGCATCGTTACCGTCGAAGACGTCGCCGAACTGCAAATGCGCCAGCGCCATGTGGTGCGCCTGCAAACCCGGCCAGCCAATCTCGAAGGCACTGGCGAAATCACCCTGCGCGATCTGGTGCGCCAGACGCTCCGCATGCGCAGCGACCGGGTGATTGTTGGCGAAGTCCGTGGCCCGGAAGCGTGGGACATGCTGACCGCGATGAACACCGGCGCCCAAGGCTCACTCGGCACATTGCACGCCAACCAACCGGTTGACGCCATTCTGCGGCTTGAAGGGCTGGTCGCACTGGCCAATCCCAGCCTTGGCCTGCGCGCGATCCGCAGCAATCTCGCCAGCGCACTCGATCTTGTGGTCCATGTTGCCCGCTTCGCCGATGGCGTCCGTCGCATCACCGATATCGATGAGGTTGGTGCCGTCGATGACGAAGGCGTCACCCTGCGGCCGATTTACCGCTATCGCGGCGGCCGGGCGGGGGTTTCCACTGCTGGTGGGCAGGATGAATTCTTTGAGCTGTCGGACCGTTTGCGGCGCGCGGCATCCACCCTTGGCCTTGACGACCTGCTGACAGCGTTTTCGTCCCAGCGGAGCGCGTGACGCTGCGCCAGCTTCTGGAGTATTGGGAGGATTATCGCGATGCGGTAACGCCCTATATCGGCCCGGCGCTGTTTGCCCTGCTGATCAGCTTGGCCTTGCTGTACTGGTTGAAACCGACCGCTCGGGTCATGCGCCTGCTGGGCCCTTCCGCGACCAGACGCGCGGCGCGGATTATCGTGTTCGCGGTGCTGTTCCTTGCCCCGGCGGTGTTTCTGACCGAAATGCTGTTTTCCATCCGGCCGTGGATTGCGGTCGTCTTTGCCGTGGTCTGCGCCGGTTTGTGCGCAACCCTTGCCGAGGCTGAGCAGGACCGCTTTCGCGAGGCCGGGCAGGCCGACATGATCGATATTCTTGACCTGATGGCACGCTGCCTGCGGGTCGGAATGTCATTGGAACAGGTGGTTAATGCCGTCGCGGCCACCGCCCATGGCCCGGTTGGCCGGGCGATGCGTCGGGTGAGCCATGCTGCCGCCCTCGGGCGTGATCTGCCCGTCGTTATGACCGAGCAAGCCAGCCAGCTTGGCCTGCGGGAGTTCGGCGTGCTGGCGGCAATCATTGCCTTGCACCGTGAAACCGGCGGCAGCCTGGCTGAACGGCTGGCAGCCCAACTCGAAACCATCAGCCGTCGCCGCCATCTCGACTCCAAACTTCGCCTCGCGGCCATGCAGGTGACCTTGCAAGCCAATATCCTGATCGTGTTTCTGTTCATCCTGATCGCGCAAACCTCGGTGTTGGAGCCGCGCAATCTTGCCTTCCTGCTGAATGCCGATCTCGGTCGGCAAATGCTGGTCGGCAGCATGAGCCTTGCGGGGGCGGGTTGGTTGACGATCTGGGGCTTGCTGCGAATGTCACTCCGGTGATCGTCCATGGTTGAGTTGGAAAACATCCTCAGCGACCTCGATCTATCGCTTGGCGAAATGCTGGCTTTTGGGCTTGCGGCGATCGGTATCCTGCTGCTGCTGGCATCGTATGCGATGGATGGCAGGCGCGGCCGGCCTAACTCCACGCCTGGCCCCAAGCTGGTGCCGGTAGTGGGGGCCAAGCCGCAGCGCAGCCGGGTTGGCAAGATGATCGAATTCGTGGCCCCGGTCGTGGCCCCGGCGATTGTCTGGTTCGGCTTGCGATTGCTGTCCGGGGTCAACGCGTTGCCGGCTTTGGCCGGGCTGATGACGTTCATTTTCGCCCGCCGGATTGTGGTGTGGGTTGAGCTGCTGCCCTGGACCCTGCGCGCCGGCCGCATCGAACGCGGCCTGTCCGACATGCTCGAAATGATGCTGCTTTGCGCGCAATCCGGACTTGGGGTGGACCAGATGTTGGCGCGGGTGGAACTCCATCTCCGGCCGCTGCACCCCGAACTGTCTGGTGAGCTTGGCCGGTTGCGCCACCAAATCGGGCTGCTGGCGGACCGCAGTGCCGGGTATCGCCATGTCGCCGAAACCACCCCGTCGGAGGCATTACGCGGGATTATCGTCATTCTCGACCGTACCGAACGCACCGGGACCGAGTTGGGGCCGATGCTGAAAATCCTGCTCGGCGAGCTCCAGCTTCAGATGGAACGGCGCGGCGAGGCGGTTGCGCAACGCCTGCCGGTTTATTTGGTGGTGGTGCTGGTTCTGCTGTTCATGCCGGCGATATTGCTGATCCTGGTCGGACCGTCCTATATCCGGCTGCTCGATGTGCTGCGCGGCATCGCGCAAGACGCGGGGAAATTTTGATGGCACGGTTTCGTCGCTTTGGTCTGATTGGCCTGATCGTCCTGGCAGGCTGCGCGACGCCGCAGGAGGGGCAGCCGATTATTGCCGCGGCGCGCGGGATCGCCAAGCAGGCCGAGCAATCCGGCGATTATACTGTTGGCGCCGATGTGTTGACGGGATTGCGGTCGCAAGGGCATGGCAATCCGGAAATTTCCCGCGATGAGGTCCGGTTGTTGCTACTCGCCGGACGCCAGGCGGAAGCCGAAACCTTGCTGCGCAGCCTGATGGCGGCAGCACCACGGCCGGATATCGCGCGCCAGCTTGCCAATATCCGTCTGGCCGCCGGCAACGCGGCGGAAGCACTGGCGATCGTCGATGCCGCCAACGACAAATCCGATGCGCTGCTGTTGAACACCGGCGGTGCCAGCCTGGACGCGCTCGGGCGCCACGCCGAGGCCCAGGCGCGGTATCGGGCGGCGCTGCGCATCCGCCCCGATGACGCGACGATCGTGGCCAATTTGGCGCTGTCGCTGCTGCTAATCGATCAACCGCGCAGCGCGATGGAAGAAATTACCCGCATTGGGCAGCCAGCCATGATCGCGCAGGGCAAGGTGTGGGAATTGGCGCTGGTGCTCGCCGCGGTCGGGCGAACCCCCGACGCTGCCCAGGCCCTCAACCTCGCTGGCCGGGGCCCGACCGCCCGCGACGATCTGGCGCAGATCGCGCGGATCCTGGCTTTATCACCCGATCAGCGCCGGGCCGCGCTTATCGCCCGGTAAAGTTCGGGGCGCGTTTTTCGACGAAGGCGCGCATGGCTTCCTTGGAATCATCGGTTTTGGCGAGTTCATTGGTCAGGTTCTGTTCGAACCGGTAGCCGTCGCGCAGCGTGGTGAACTCGATCGACTGCGCCGAATACTTGGCCATGCGGGTCGCCAGCGGGCTTTTGGCCGCGATGGTCGCTGCCATTTTCAGTGCCTCGGGCATCAGCTGGTCCTGTGGCACGCAGCATTCGACGATGCCGAGCCGGTAAAGTTCCGCCCCCGGCACCCGGTAGCCGGTCAGCATCATCCGCCGTGTCAGCGAATGGCCGAATAGCCGCATGGTGTGGCGCCCGCCGCCCATCAGGCCGACATCGACTTCGGGCAAGCCGAGCGAGGCGTTTTCCGAGCACATCAGAATGTCGCACGACGC
>JACMOQ010000239.1 GCA_014377905.1 Acetobacteraceae bacterium
AAACACTTTCAATTCGGCCTGCTTTGCGGCAGGGGGAAGGCGCGGCTAACAGGCGATGGCTGCGCATTTGTCAAGCCGCGGACCCGCACGGGGCCACATACAGAAAAGAACAATGAAGATACATCCGCTAATTACCACGTCTGCCGCGCTGGCAGACCTGTGCTCGCGCCTCGCAAAATCGGACTTCGTGTGCGTCGACACCGAATTCATGCGCGAAAACACCTTCTGGCCCGAACTGTGCCTGATCCAGATCGCCAACGATGAAGAAGCCGCGGCGGTCGATCCGCTGGCGCGCGATCTCGACATGAAGCCGCTAATGGACTTGCTGGTCAACAACGAGGACGTGCTAAAGATATTCCACGCCGGCGGTCAGGACGTGGAGATTATCTACAACATCACCGGCAAAACCCCGCACCCGATCTTCGACACCCAGATCGCGATGATGGCGGTCAGCCAGTCCGAACAGATCGGTTATTCCAATCTGGTTGAATCGTGGCTCGGCACCGTGGTCGATAAGGGCGCGCGGTTTACCGATTGGTCGCGGCGCCCGCTGACTGAACGCCAGATCGATTATGCGATCGGCGATGTCACGTACCTGTCGACGATTTTCCCCAAATTGCTCAAGCGGCTGATCAAAACCGGGCGCGGGGCGTGGCTCAATATCGAGATGGAAAAGCTCGCCGATCCGGCCAATTACCGCAATGATCCGAACCAGGCGTGGCAGCGGATCAAGGCCTCAGGCCGCAATCCGGCCATGCTCGGGCGGCTCAAGGCGCTGGCGCATTGGCGCGAGCTTGAAGCGCAGGACAAGAACATCCCGCGCGGGCGGATCGCGCGCGATGAAACCGTCGCCGATATCGCCAGCCACCCGCCCAAAGTTCAGGCTGACCTTGCAAAGGTCCGCGGGCTCTCGGCCGGATGGAAGGACAACGAGATCGGCCGCCGGATGATGGCTGCGCTTGATAATGCCAAGCCGATGACCGACGCCGAGCTGCCCCCGCGCACGCCGCGCGGCGCACCGCTCGGCAAGGAAGGCGCGCTGGTCGCCGACTTGCTCAAGCTGCTGCTCAAGATCCGCAGCCGCGAGATCGACGCCGCGGCGCGGTTGCTGGCGCGCAGCGAAGACCTCGAACTGCTCGCCGCCGGAGTGCGCGAACTGCCCTTGCTGCAAGGCTGGCGCTACGAACAGTTCGGCAAGGACGCGCTCGATCTGGTCGAAGGCAAGATGGCCTTCGCGGTGGTCAACGGCCGGCTGAAGATGACCCATGTCGATGACGCGGACGTTGCGGAAGCTGCGGCGAGCGATACGGCGAGTGATGACGCCGTGCTGGATGATTCCGGGCCGGATGATAGCATGCCGGATGCGGTCACCGATTAAGGTTAGCGAGACCGCGCTTGGGTCTCAGTGTCCATCGCCATTGTTATAAGCGCGGTCGATCGTCACGGCCCGCTCGCGCCGGTCTTGTTCCTCACCGGCACGCATCCCGGCATCGAATTGACCCTGCGCACCGCTCAATGCTGCTGTGATTTCCTCGCGGACATTTGCCACCGCAAAGGCGCGCCCTGTGAGCGCCGAGTCGACCTGTTCGCGGACCAGCGCACCAAACATCTGGCCAATGGCCGGTTGCTTGGCCAAATTGGCGGCAATGCCCCCGCGCAAACGCCCGCCATCGGGTTGCACCTCGACCGAAACGAAAGTCGCCTTGCCTTGCGGCCTGAGCCGGGCCCACAGCTGCAACACGCGCGTGCCATCATTGGTTTCGGCGTACCACAGCACGTCGTTGCCGACGATCCGGCCCGGAGTGGTGTGAACGCCCGCACCAAGCGCTTCTTCCGGGATGGTCGTCTGCTCCAGCATTGTGCGAGCCTGCTCGACCGGGATCTGGTAAACCGGGCCGCTCCTGCCGCACGCCGTCACCGCCAACAGACAGGCCAATTCTGCAACGATCATGGTGAATTGCCGGCGCATCAGTTCGACCATGCGCCGGTGGTCTCGGGCACTACCCCGGGATCGCGCTCGACCTTCAACACCTCGCCGTTGGCGCGCGCTTCGCGGGCTTGGGACGGCGTCATGAGACTGGGATCATCGATCCGGTAGGCCTCGCCGCTCGCTTCGAAATTGATCCCCAGGCTGATACACAAACTGTCTGGCTCGGCTGGATCCGGTACCCGGTGCACGTCGAAAGCGCGCTTTTCCATAGCCGCGCTGACCAGTTCTTCGATGT
>JACMOQ010000240.1 GCA_014377905.1 Acetobacteraceae bacterium
CGTTTCCAACCGCGCCGGCCTGGCTGCTGGTGCAGGTTCAGGCGGCTGCGTCCTACCGGGCACAGTTGGAGCATATGTTGTCGCAGGCTGAGTGTGCTGAATTTCTGGCGGCGGTGCCGCAGGCGGGGCGCATCCTTCGCCCGCTGTGCCGGATGTTGGGAATTGGCGTGGCAGCCGCACCTCGCAGATCGCCGCCGCCGGTTTGGGCACCGCCTGTTGCCACGCCCCCTGGTGATGCGGTCCGTAATGATAGGCGGGTGACGCCGCGGGCTGGGCTTGCGCTGGGACCGGCCGGTCGATTTTTCTATGTTTAAGGCGCGGGGAAGCCTGCAATCTAATTGTTACGATATCGTAATTAAATTACTGCGGTTTTACTCAATCCAAGAGCAAAACCCTGAGACGTTCCCGCTTTGCGCCATCCAACCCGACCTTGTCGGCCAGATAATCATCCATCGTCGCATAGGCCGCATCGATCGCGGCAAACGCGGCATCGAGAAACGCCGGATGGGCGCTCAGCAGCATTTTCGCCGCCGCCGGCGGCAGATGCGACGCCAGATCAGCCGGCGGCTGCCAGATCCGATTGGTGGCGAGGTAGTCGTGGCGGATCGTCGCCCGGTCCACCCCCAATGCCGACAGGATCAGGGTGGCAGCAAACCCGGTGCGGTCCTTGCCGGCGGTGCAATGAAACAGCAGCGGAATATCCTCGGCCAGGATCAGATCGAACATTGCCCGATACTGAAACGCCCAGTCCAACGCATAGGCGGCATAGGCCTGGCACAGCACCGCGATCACGTCATCGCCATTGGCCTCGCTGTTCTTCGCAAGATCGGCGAGTGAGGCACCGATCGTCGGCTGGATCCCAAGCCGGTGCAATGTCACCCCCGAGGGCAGGCGCGACGGGGCTTTGGCCTGTTCGGCCTCGCCGCGAAAATCGCAGACCGTGCGCAGGCCGAAGGCTGCGAAGGCCGCGAGATCGGCATCCGTCAGGCTGTGCAGTGCGGCACTGCGAAACAGCCGGCCGCGTGCGACAACCCGGCCATCCTGGGTAGTCCAGCCGCCCATGTCGCGCACATTGCTGGCGCCCTGCATGGCAATCACGACCGGCAGATCAATCGTCAAATCGCTCATTTTGGACTTTCAAGAAACTCGAAACGGAAACCGTCGCCGTGTTGGCGGACGAAACCAGTGTGCGGCACGCCGAAATGGGCAGGGAAGACCTGGGCATTGCGGGCAACGCAATTGGCCAGCATCTGGCGCCGCGACTGCTCGGCAAGGCGCGGATCGGTGTCAAAACCGGACGACCATTCCGGGCGATAGACCTGGATCGGGTGGTGCATCACGTCGCCGACGAAAATGCCTTCTTTCCCGCCCGAGATCAGCCGCAGCATGACATGGCCAGGGGCGTGGCCGGGGGCGGGCTCGATCAACAGCCCGTCGCCGATCTGATCGGTCATTTCAACCAGCACGGCCTGGCCCGACGCGATCACCGGCAGCACGCTGTCGGTGAATATTTCGGCCTGGCCGGTGCGCAGGGACTTGTTCAGGTTCGGGTCCCAGTGTTCGCGTTCGATCCGCGACATCACGTATTTCGCATTGGGGAAGGTCGGCACCCAGCGTCCATCGAGCAGTTTGGTGTTCCAGCCGACATGATCGACATGAAGATGGGTGCACATCACGTAATCGACATCTTCGGGCTGCACCCCGGCGGCGGCGAGGCGATCCAGATACGGGGTGTTGAGCATGTGGAACCGGTCCGAGCCCGGCCGGTTCTTGCCATTGCCGCAGCACGTATCGACCAGGATGGTGTGATGCCCGGTCTTGATCACCCAGGAATGGATCGAGGACACAAACTTCCCGGTTTCGGATTGATAGTAGTTTGGAGCCAGCCAATGGCCGTGTTCCTCGAGGATCGCCGGGTCCCAATCGGGCAGCAGATGATTGGCCGGGAAGCCAGGGCCCATCTGTTCCATTACCCGCGTAACGGTGGTGTCGCCGAGCCGATGCGTTGTCATTGTGATCTCCGATTGCAGGCTATTCAGCTGCATTCAACATGCGATTGAGGTCGTTCAGGAAAAGTGGGTTGTTGGGCGCCTGCTGCAGGGCACGGCGCATGAACACAATGGCCGCGCTGCGTTGCCCGATCATTTCGAGCGCAATTGCCTTGGCATGCAGCACGCCGGGGCTGGTAATGTTGCCAGCAATCAGCGCGGTCATCATCTCGAGGGCTGGGACAGGTCTGCCAAGGGCGAGCTGTGACCAGCCGCGGATCATCATCGCCTGCCCGTTGTTTGGGGTATCCTTCAACACCGCATCGGCCTCGGCGAGGGCTTCCTCGGCGCGTCCAACACTCAGCAGCACATTGGCACGGAGCATCCGGCTCGTGAGCCGAAGCGGATGGTTGGCGATTTCGATGTCGAGCTGCGCGAGCGCGGGGGCCAGAAGTTTCTTGGCCATCAGCGCGTTGGCCAGCACTTCGTGCACGCCGGGATGGCTGGGGCGGAATTCCACCGCCTGACGGGCGACGATCACGCCTTCGTCGATCCGGCCGAGCACGCTATGCAACGAACTTTCCTGGATCATCGCATCGATGTCTTCGGGATCAACCCGCAGCGCCGAACGCACTTCGCGGAACGCTTCGTTATACCGCCCGGATGCAGTGAACAGCCGCGCCGTCGCCTTGCGACCCCAGATCGAACCGCCATCGACCTCGATCATTTTCTGGCCGGCTTCGACCGCGTCCTGCGGCTTGCCAAGCTGGAGCAGCGCCATCGCGCGAATATACCAGCCCGGGGCATAGCGCGGGGCGCGGGCAGTAAGATTGTCGGCAAACGCCAGCGCGTCCTCGCCACGGCCACCATTGAGCAAATGCCGGGCGAGCAAAAAGCCCACGGTATTCAAGCTGGCCTGGTCGAGCCGTCCGGTGTTGCGCAGTTGTTCCAGGCGGCCTTGGACCTGATCCTGCTGATAAATATTCTGATAGACATACCACGCATAAAGCCGCGGCTGGGCAATCTGCCAGACTTCCGGTGCGGCCGCGATCAGCGCCTTGTCGAGGTCAGCCTCGGTATAGCCGGAGACATCCGCGATCTGGCCGTATCCTGGCACGCGCAACCGAAGCGATACGGTGTTGTCGGGTGCAATGACCAACTCCCCGGTGACCCGCGTGGTCCACAGGCCAAACAGATCGCGGATCCAAACGGCGGTGCGATGCCAGATATTTGTGCGCGCGGTAACCTCGACCTCGATCGGGGTGCCCCCCAGCTCTTTGGCGGGCCGCTCGGTCGGATCGCCGAGCGTGAGCTGGCGCACGGCGAGGATCTTGTCAGCCAGACGGCTGCCGAGGATGGCACGATCAATGCCGCGGACGACCAACTGATCGGGGACGTCGATTTGCGCAATCTCGATCCCAATGCCGCGCACCTCATGCACCATCAATGTCACCGGGATTGCAATGGCGGCTACCGGCACCCCGATGATAACCACCCAGCGCAGAATCCGGAATGACACCGCAAGCGTCCGCCGGATGACCCGCTCAGCAACGAGCACTGTCTGATCGAGTGTCGCATTGATTTGCGGCCATAACGGTTCGGACTTGCGACGGCGCGACGATCTTTCCCGGCGCGGGTCCGGCGGCGGCATCAGGGGAACCTCGCGGTCGCGGTTGCGACCCACCAGAGGTGGCATTGGTGGGGTGGTTGCCTTGGCGGCGGCGCGCGACGAATTGGCGCGCTGGTGAATGCTTGCCGTCAACAGGTCGGTGGTGACATCCCGACGGCGCGACCGCGGCGACCGACGGCGCAGCCCGAATACCCCACGCAGGAAATCGATCACGCCGGCCATGCTGTCAGGACCGGCTGGCAGGCAGCTTCACGCTGCGTGGATGGCGAAGACGTCCAAAACTGGCCATATTCATTTAAGGTCGCCGATCCCTTTGAAAATCCAAGAATAGCTGTAGTCCTAATCCTACATACACGCCCACCCACTAATCTTGCTAGCCATATCATGAAGACTCGCGCTGGATATATTGCGCGGTTTCGGGGCGGGATGGATGGTGTGCAGCCCCAGGTTGGTGCAGGCTGTCGTCGTGACACAACCATGGGGATGGGGTGCCGATGGCGCAGACGACGGTCCAGGCCGATAGAACCAGGCGGCCGCCGTTCGCCGAGTTTGGGCGGCTTTGGGCTGTTGCGGTGCTGATGCCGATCCTCGCGCTGATGGCTGCCGGCACCTGGACGTGGAATAACGTCGTGCAAGCAACAAGCGGCGAAATGGCGCGCAGCATCGACATGGTGCACGAACAGGTTTTGCGCGGGCTTGAAACCCAGGAAGCGGTGCTGGCGGCGGTCGATGCCTTTGTCAGCCCGATGTCGTGGAATGACATAAGCGGTTCGCTTCCTGCCCATGATTTCATGCGCCGCATCACGGCAGCAACGCCCACTATTGAAACTCTTGGGATTATCGATCCAACCGGCCTGATTGCGGCCGGCAATGAAGCGGCAGTCCCGGCGCGTATCAACCTGAAATTCCGCGATTATGTGCAAGCCTGGCCGGCCGGTTGCAAACCTGGCCCGACCTATTTCAGTGCGGTCGCCTTCAGTCGCACTGATGGTCGGCGCCACGTCTATGCCTCCCGGCCCCATCTTGGGCTTGATGGCAACGGTGATGGCGGGGTGCTGGTGGCAACGTTCTCACCTGGCAATGTTGAAACCGCCTTCGCCCAGGTCGTGCAGACCAAACGCACCGGGTTCAGTCTGGTGCTGAAGGACGGGACCCTGTTGGCGCGCTACCCAGTCCCGGTGATGCGCGAGGGCGAGCGGCTGGCGGGCGATGATCTGGCAATGCTGGCCCTGCGCCCTGATGGGCGCCCCCAGACCGCTTTTTTTTCGCAGGGCTGGTTGCTGGGCGGTGGGGAGTTGATCGCTGCCCGCCCAGTGGCCAACTACGCCATGCACATCATCCACCGGGTCGACCCGGCGGTGGTGCAGGCGCAATGGTATCGCCAGATGCTTTCCCCAACCCTCGCGGCGGGCGCGGCAATGTTGCTGCTGATGGCACTGACCGCGCGTACCCAGGCCCACACACGTGCCGAGCGGCAATATCTGCACCAGCGCATGGCCATTGCCGAGGCCGGTGCGGTCCAAGCGACGGAGCGTGCCACGTTCGAGGCCCACCTGCGGCAATCCGAGAATGTCGTCGCCCTGGGCCAGATTTCGGCCGGCATCGCGCATGATTTCAATAATATACTGCAAACCATCGTCTTGCAGTCAGACCAGGCGCAACAGGCGCAGACCCTGGAGGGCGCCAAGCGTGCGGCCAGAGTGATACATACCGCGAGCGCCCGTGGTATCGGGCTGGTGCGAGGGTTGCTTGATCTGACCCGGCGGGAGGCAGGAGGGAACTACAATTCGCCGCTGCCCGTGCCGCAGGCGATCGCGCCGATCATCGAAGATGTTGCGGCATTTCTGTCTGCCGGTGCGCTCGGACCGGACACCATCCTGCGAATCATCCCGGTCCGTGATGACCTGCCCCTGGTGCGCGTGTCGGCGCCGGCGTTGGAAGCGGTGCTGATTAACCTGCTGGTCAATGCGCGCGATGCAATGCCGAAGGGCGGAACGATCACTCTTGAGACCACCGCGGTGGCAGTGGCAGCCGGCGATCAGTTAGGCCTCGACGCCGGGACGTATCTGCGGATCGTGGTGGGTGACACGGGCATTGGCATGACAGCCGAAACGCTGGCCCGGGCAGGGGAGGCGTTCTTTACCACCAAGCCGGCGGGCAAGGGCACTGGTCTCGGCCTGTCGATGGCGCGCGGCTTCGCTCAGGGCGCGGGGGGGGCGATCAGCCTTGCCAGCACCGAAGGTGTTGGCACGATCGTTGCGATCTTTCTCCCCGTGGGCAGCTAAAAAAGGCAAATACGCGACGTTGCGCAGCGTCAGGCGAACTCGGCGCGGATTTGGTCGCTATGTGATCCGATCGCCGGCACCGGACCCAGCGCGCGTGGCCCGTCGGATATAATCACCGGCGGTGCCACCAGCGAAATCGGCCCGACCTCGGTCTCGACCGTTATCCGCCGCAATGCCGGATGGGTCGCCAGGTCGGCAACCTCGTTAACAAAGCCGAACGCGGTATTGGCGGCTTTCAGTTTTGCTGCCGCCTGATCGCGGGTGAGCCGGGCAAAATGCGCGGCGATATAGGGATCAACCATGTCGCGATGGGCCACGCGGACGGTGTTGCTTTCAAAGCCTGGCTGTTTGGGCAAATCTGGTTCTTCGAGAAACACCCTGCAAAAGCTCGCCCATTCACGCTCGTTCTGGATACTGATCAACACCAGGGCGCCATCGATGAGCGTGAAGGCGCCATAGGGGCAGATCGATGGATGGGCGAGCCCCATGCGCGGCGGGGCTTTGCCAAGGCCCTCATAAAACCCGAGCGGCACCGTCATCCAGTCCGCCATGCCGTCGAACAGACTGATCTTGATGCCCTTGCCGTGGCCGGTAATGCCGCGCGCAATCAGCGCTTCCAACACTCCAGCGTGGGCTGCCATGCCGCAGGCGATATCACAGGCCGAAACCCCCACACGCCCAGGCCCGATCGGATCGCCGGTTACTGCGGCCAACCCGGATTCTGCCTGGACGAGCAAATCATACGCTTTCATCTCGGCGTACGGCCCTTCATCGCCATAGCCGGAAATATCGACGGTGATCAGCCGCGGATAGGCCGCCCGCAAGGCGTCCGAACCCAACCCCGCCCGCGCCGCCGCCCCGGGTGCCAGGTTCTGGATGAACACATCTGCCCGGGCCAGCAAGCGATGGATCAACGCCGCGTCGGCCGTGTCCTTGATGTCGATCGTGAGGCTTTGCTTGCCGCGATTGAGCCAGACGAAATAGCTCGAAAGACCATTGGCCGCCTTGTCGTAGGCGCGGGCGAAATCGCCCTCCGGTCGCTCGAGCTTGATTACCCGCGCGCCGGCATCGGCGAGGCGCGAGGAGCAATAGGGTGCTGCGACAGCCTGTTCGAGCGAGACGACGAGAAGTCCTTCTAGCGGGCGGGAGGAAGACAAGGGGTAATCCTTTAAGTGATGGCAAAGAAAGATATTCTATTCGTTCACAAAAGGAACGGCTTGCCCTAATAGCTCCGCGGCATTCCCAGCACATGCTCAGCTACGTACGATAATATCAGGTTGGTCGAAATCGGCGCCACCTGGTAAAGCCGTGCCTCACGGAACTTGCGTTCTACATCGTATTCTTCGGCGAACCCGAACCCGCCATGGGTCTGGATGCACGCCTCGGCGGCCGCCCAGGCGCAGTCGGCGGCAAGCATTTTGGCGATGTTGGCTTCCTCGCCGCAATGCTCGCCAGCATCAAATTTACGAATGCCTTCATGGACCAGCAATTCCGCGCCCCGCATCTGGGCGTAGGCTTTTGCGATCGGGAACTGCACGCCCTGGTTCTGCCCGATCGGGCGGCCGAACACCACACGGCTATTGGCGTAGGCGGTTGCTTTTTCAATGAACCATTTCGTGTCGCCAATCGATTCTGACGCGATCAGCAGCCGTTCCGCATTCATGCCGTCAAGAATATATTTAAAGCCGCGGCCTTCCACCCCGATCAGGTTTTCCGCCGGCACCTCCATATTGTCGAAGAACACCTCAGTGGAATTATGGTTCATCATGCTGCGGATCGGCCGGATGGTGAGACCTTTGCCGAGGGATGATTTCATATCGACGATGAAGGTGGACAGCCCTTCGGTGCGCTTGGCGGTCTGGTCCTTCGGTGTGGTGCGGGCCAATAGCAGCATCAGGTCGGAATGTTCGGCCCGGCTGGTCCAGACCTTCTGGCCGTTGACGATGTATTTGTCGCCTTCTTTGCGGGCAAAGGTCCGCAGCGACGTCGTATCGGTACCGCTGGTCGGCTCGGTCACCCCGAAGGCTTGCAGGCGAAGTTCCCCGGTGGCGATCTTGGGCAGATAATGCTGCTTCTGCGCATCCGAGCCGTGCCGCAGGATGGTGCCCATAATATACATCTGCGCATGGCAGGCGGCGGCGTTGCTGCCAGCATGATGGATGGTTTCGAGGATTGCCGCCGCCGCCGAAAGCGGCAGCCCGGCGCCACCATATTCTTCGGGGATCAGCGCACCAAGATACCCGGCTGAGGTCAGCGCCTGGACGAACTCCGTGGGATAGCCGCGCACAACATCGAGCTTGCGCCAATATTCACCGGGGAATTTGGCGCATAGCTTGGCGACCTCGTCGCGGATTTCAGTGTGGGCGGTCATCAGATCCTCCGGTTTCAGATGACGGAATTAGGGCGCGAAACCACGCCGCGCAAGCGTGGCCGATCAACAGCCGGCGAGGAAGTTTGCACTTGTCGATGCGCGCGCCACCAATGCCTGCACCGACGGATCATTCTGGGCGTTGGCCGAGGTCAGTGTTTCCATCGGCATGAAGTATTCATGCGGGTGCGGGATTTGGCTTTCGACGAAGCCTTTGTATTGGCGCGCTTTAAGGGCGTAAAGCACGCGGATGTCGCGCACCGGCAGCACCAGGGGGGTCGCCGGTTCGGCGCGCAAGGCGCCTGTCAGCCGCCAACGTGGCGTCGGATCACTGGCAACCGACGGTGCCAATAGCCACGGCACCGGGCACACTGCCAACAACGAATGGGTGCTGGGCGCAAAACGTGAGCGCTTGTCGAGCATGTTGGCGTAACTGCTGCATGCCTCGACTGCAAAAATATCGACGAAAGGCTCCAGCGATGTCCCACCAAAATGCAGCCACAACCCATCAGGCAAAGTGCGCAAGCGGTCGCTGCCTGGAAATTTCAGGAACGGGTGCGATGATGCCGAGATATCCCCAGGCCGGCCGCGCAGCCAGCGCCCTTTGCCGCTGGGATCCTTAATCCCAGGGGGCCGTTGCGGCCATTGTTGCAATCTTTCACGAACCAGCCCGTCGAGCCGGGTAAGAGCAAGCATTCAGACACCCTCCATGATCTTACCTGAGAAATTGTGTTCCCAATTCCGATTTAACGTTAATTGGGATTAATAAGAAAGGTGTTTCATGTTGAAAATTAAGATTTTTGTTCATTTTTCGGTGTAATAATGCGATGGTTTTTTCGATTA
>JACMOQ010000018.1 GCA_014377905.1 Acetobacteraceae bacterium
CATGCTTGAAGAAGTCCTGCTGAATGCCGGCTTCGAAATCGCCGGCCTGGCGACCAAGCTTGAACCCGCGCTGGCGATTATCGCAAGCGGTGCCTGCGACGTTGCGATCCTGGACGCTAATCTGGCCGGCGAAAGCTCCGCCCCTGCCGCGGTCGCGCTCACCGCGCGGGGCGTGCCGTTTGTGGTCCTGTCAGGCTATAACGCAGATCAGCAGGATAAGGCTTTTGCTGGGGCGCTAAGCCTTAAGAAGCCAATCAAACCGGAAACGCTCATTGCGGCATTACGGAGCATCCTGCCAGCCCAGTAGGTCGCGCTGTTTTATTTTGGGGCCACTGCACGCGCTACAAATTTGCGCCGTTCCGTCCCGCAACAATGATCTCGACCCTTACCAGCTGATCCAGTTTCGGAAAATTTGCGTCGAGATAGCGATTTCCACCGTCAAACATCGCGTCCTGCCGCCCTGCCCGCATCCCGCCACCCGAGGTCTCGCCGTAACCGGCAAAAATCCGCTGTACCACATCCATGCCGGTGACGACCCTGGCAAAGGGCGCGAAGCCGGGCTCGGGGTCGTTTTGGGCAGAGTTGTCACGCAAATTGATGAAAATCTGGGTCGAACGTGTGCCCGGCCCGGTATTGGCGAAGGCGACAAAGCCGGTTCGGTTTGACTGCACCGGGGGGTCGTCCGCAATGGTCTTGTCGCGCCAGTCCTGCGCCAGTGCGGGGTCGCCAGCGATGCCGAATTGCACCCATTTTCCCGCAACTGTTCTGAAGAAGCGCGAACCATCATAGTAATGTTGCCGAACAAGATCATGGAAGCGATCGGCGCCAACGGGTGACCAAGCGCGATGCACCTCAATCGCGAAGTGCCCAGCGGTGGTTTCAATCGTCGCCAGAAATATCTCGGGGGCATTCATCATCCTGCGCCCAGTATTGACCATCCTTCACTCGGTTCCTAGCGTGCGATCATCAGCCGTCCCCCGGAGAGCCCAATGGCCACGCACCGCTTCCGCCCGACCCGCTACTACAACGCGATAGGCACCGCCGATCCCTGCCTGCGCATCGCCGACGGTGACACCATCATCACCGACACCATCGATGCGTCGGGGCTGGATGCGCATGAGGTAACCGTTGCACCTCGGCCGAACCCGATGACCGGCCCGTTCTTCATCAAAGGCGCCGAACCGGGTGACACGCTCGCCGTGCGTATTGACCGCCTGACCCCGAGCCGGGCAAGCGGCTGGACCTATTCCCCGCTCGCCTTCACCGTGCTGGACCCGGCATCGATCCCGGACCGGCCGGCGAATGAACGGGCGGTCTGGAACATCGACGCCAAGGCCGGCACTGTCAGTCTGCGCGAGCCGCCGAAAGGCCTTGAAGGTTTCGCCCCGCCACTGCAACCGATGATTGGCTGCTTCGGGGTGGCGCCGGCGGGCGGGCAGGCGCTGTCCACCGCAACCAGCGCGCAAAATGGCGGCAATATGGATTACCGCCTGTTCGCGCCGGGCACGACGGCATGGTTCCCGGTCTCGGTGCCCGGCGCATTATTTTATCTTGGCGACGGCCACGCCTGCCAGGGTGATGGCGAAATCGTCGGAACTGGGATCGAAACGTCGTTCGAGATGGAGGTAACCTTTCGTGTCCTGAAACGCACCATTATTTGGCCGCGCGGCGAAACTGCGGACGACATTTTTGCGGTCGGCAACGCACGGCCGCTCGATCAGGCATTGCAACATGCAACGACGGAAATGCTGCGCTGGCTTGGGGAGGATTACGGCCTCGATGCCCGTGCGGCGAGCCATCTGATGGGCCAGGTGGTGCGCTACGATATCGGCAATGTATTCAATCCGGCCTACACCGTTGCGTGCCGGATCGCAAAGCGGTGGTTAACGAAGCGGTAAGGCTGCGGTTTACTCCGAAGGACGGAAAAATGCGGGCCGCAGTGAATCAGAAGCTGCGCACAGGTGCCGAACGTTTGGCCAACTGGTTGCTGACCGCTGAAACCGCGCAAGGAAACCAAGGTGCACTTACCCTCGACATCGAAAAGCGCGTGCTGGCCTCCCACCGCGGGATGATGCCGGAAAACCTGTCGCGCGCTTTTTCAACTCTTGTCCCGCACGGCCTTGCGAACCATGGCGTCCGCATTCTGATCACCGATCAATCCGCCTTGCAGCCCTACGCAGCCCCCGATCCGCTGATCGACGCACCCGAATGATTGCGACTATTTTGAAAGAACTTGCTGCTGACCTTACCTTCAGGTAATCTATTGGACATATTTATGTTGATCTAATTTTCGGAGGTTATTGTGCACTCACGCTTCCCCGTTTTTGGGGCGACTCTTTTCTGCGCCACGTTTGCGGGCGCGTCGGTTTCCGATGCAAACCTCATTCTGAACGGCAATTTTGTGACCGCATCAGCCGGCGGGGCGGCGGTCGCGAAGGAACTTGATGTCGCTTCCGGCACCTCGACCTATTTGGCCAACTGGACGAGTACTGGATATACTTTTTTATTCCTGCCCGGCACCAATGCGGCTGGCGGATCGTTCTCTCCGCAATTCAACAACTATCTTTCGTTGTGGTCGTCATCCAATGGCGGCATCGCCAACACCTGGAACGGTCAGGGCCCAACCGCGACATCGAACTTCATTGCGTCCGATCCGGCCTACCAGACCGGCCCCTTGCAACAGACGGTAGGTGGCCTGGTGGTTGGTCGGCGCTATGCGCTCAGCTTCCAATGGGCGGCTGGTCAGCAAACCGGCTATTACGGCCCGACGTACGAAGGCTGGCAGGTTAGCCTTGGCAGCCAGTCGCTTTCCACCGCCACGGTCAACAAC
>JACMOQ010000241.1 GCA_014377905.1 Acetobacteraceae bacterium
ATCGATTGCAAAATCGCCTAGAGTGTGGTTGTTAGATTTGGGGCCGAAATTCGCGAGATGCACCGCATGTCCGGTCAGTGTGCCATCGTTGAAACTGCCCCCGCTACGCACGATGTTTCCGGAGATGAAGAGCGCCAGAGTTCCGGACACCGAAACGTCGCCGGTGATGCCGAGGCCGAGGGTGGAGTTGGTGTCGCCAGGCAGGGTCACGACAAGCTTGGCGTCGGTCGCAGTGAACGGTCGGGAGATCGTCAGGGCCTGGGTGGGGGCAAGGGACAGTTTGCCCGCAAATAGGTTGAATCCGGCGAGGTCGGACACCCCATTGAGCGGGCCAGCCAAGGTGACATTGCCGGCATAGATGTTGCCGGACAGCGGCAAACCTGCGGTCTGCCCGCGCAAGACCGAGCCAGTTTCCTGCGTCACCGCGTTGGTGACCCCACGATTGCTGGAATAGAGCGCGAGTGAGCCGGCTTGGAGCGTTGTCCCGCTGGCAATGCGGATCGCCGGTTGGGCATCCAATGTCAGGCTCGACACGCCGCTGCCCGCGGCCAGCACCAAGGCGCCGGTGACATTAAGCTTGCCGCTCAGGGTTAGGGCAGTGCTTAACGCGCGGTTGAACAGCACAGCGTTTTCGGCGACAAAATCCCCAGTCTGGCTCAGCGCCAGATCATCGCTGAGTGCGAAACGCCCGTTGGGGACACGAAAATTGTCGAGTTGGCCGATTCTGTTGGCTGGCTGTTGCAAAATTGCCGAGCCGCCAATCCCGCTTGCGCTGGTGAGAATGCCGGCGGTGATCGAGCCATTGGTCTGGAACAAATTGCCGGCGGCCGAAATGTCGAGCACGCCCGAGGAGCCAGCATTGATTGGCGCGCCGAGAATCACAGATCCCGCGCGTGAGGCGATGACCAGGCGGTTGGCAGCATCGGCGAGGATAATGGGCGCGTTAATATTGACATCCGCCGCAGCCAGTAGGCTCAACCCGCGCACCGCGCTGCCGGTGGTAAAATCGAGGGCCGCGTCCACCGTCAATCTGCCCGTGGCGCTGATGGTGACCTCCCCCGACATTGCCCGCACCATGGCCGGGGTCAGAAGAGTGATCTCGGGGATGGTGACCGTGCCGGGACCGGCGATGAGCACATCCGTTGGATCGATCAGGATACGACCAACCAGGCCCGACTTGGCGGTCACGTCGATCGCGCCGCCGATTACCACTCGGGTGCCGGATATTTCCACCGCCCCGCCGCGTCCACCCACTCCTGCGCCGCGTGCGGCGATCCGGCCCAGCTGGCTGGTCGCGCCGGAGGCAATAACATTAATCGTGCCGCCATCGCCTGATTGCCGTGCACTGGCCAAGATCCGCGCGGTCGGCAACACAGCGATATCGCCGCCGGTCGCCCGGATTGACACGGTGCCGCCAGTATTAGCCGAGGACGTAATGATCTTGCCGCCGGCATTGACCAGTGTGGACACCAGTCCCTCGACCGCAGACGCCGTCAAAGTAACGCTGCCGCCGGACGCACGTATCGTGCCGGTGTTGGTCACCAAAGCCGCCACTTTCTGGCCGCCTGCGCCAGTCGGCAGAGTGGTGACCTGCCGGGTGACATCGATGCCGAGCAAGCCGTCGCCGTAAAGATCAACCACATGGGCCTCGGCGCCAGCCAGCACCACCCGGCCCATCGGCGCGCGAATCACCCCGCTATTGGCGACGCTGGGGGCGACCAACGCGGCAAGTCCGGCCTTGGCGACTGTCAACGTGCCGGCATTGGTAACCGCCGCATCAGGGCGCGCGGGTTGGTTGAACACCAGATTGCCAGCCCTGGCATTGGCCTCGGTGATACCGGGCGCAGATAATACCAAGCTTTGCGCATCGATTTTTGCGCCGCCGGCCACAGTGATGCCGGATTGGTTGACCAGCACCAGCCGCCCGTTCGACGAAACCTGGCCTGCGATCACCGACGGGTCCGGGCCGACGACGCGGTTCACGGTCAGCGATTGGGCGGTAGGCGTCGTGAAATTGACCTTGGCGGCACTGCCAACCGAAAAGCTGGTCCAGTTGATCGCAGCATTGGCACTTGACTGGCTGACCTGCATTGCGGCGCCACTCTGGGCAACAATGGCGCTCCCGCCGATCAACCGCGCGCCCGTGGGCAACGTCGATGGCGCTGGGTCGGCGTGTGCAACGCCAAGCGGCAGAACGATCAATGACAGCCAGGTGCCAGCCAGCAAAACGGCACGCGGCACGGACGGCTGGTTCGTTCGCGTCTCGGTTTTATGATCCATTTCAAAACCTCGCTAAAATCGGGTCATCACCCGCCAATAAAGCGCCTGCGCCCGCAACGGGACGGTCCCGGTTGATCGCCCAAGCGGGTAGCGCACCGTGCGATTGACCGCCTCAATATCCAGCTGCGCGCCAGCCCACGGGAAAAGTCTCATGCCGAGGCCGAACGACGCGAGGCGATGGTTGGCGTCCACCGCTTGGTTCTCCCATGTCTCACCCCAATCAAAAAACGTGAAAAATTGAACACCAAACGTATGTTGCGCGCCAAAAAGCTCTGTTGTCCATGCCGAGTTAAGCTGAAGCTCGGCGCTGGCGGTGACGGCGGTATCGCCTGTGACCTCGCCAGCATAATAGCCGCGGGCAAGCCGGTCGCCGCCTAGGAAATATTTCTCCGCCGGCGGCAACACGTCGCGGCTGAACTGGCCGGCGAGCGTAGTTTGCACCGCCAACGACGATGTCGTGCCAAAATGCAGCAGGCTCTGGTTGCGGCCTGCCTCAAATCCGATTTTGCTAAAGCCCGTCCGTTCGCCGGCGCGCGGGGCCAGGCGGTCGCCAGTCTGGCTGCTGCCGAGCACCGGCACCCCCTGGGACAGGCGCAACGCGAAGCTGTTCGCTGCCGGCCGCGCATCGCCAAGCCACGTGTCATTGTGGCTGTAATCCGACAGCAGTCGTACCACGCGCAGATTATCGCGCCCAACCAAACCCGGCCCAACCGCCTGATTAACGTTATGCGTTTCGAGCGCATCGAGGGTCATGCCGACCGCCCAGGATTGCTGCCGGCTCCTGACCACCGGATAGCTCAGCGCGAGACCGGCGGTCGTGGTGACGGCGTGATAGCCGAGCGCGCGCAGGCTGCCAAACGGGTCGGTGGTGCCAGAACCCGCGTGCACCCGCAATTTCAGCCCCGATGCCCCAACATAAAACTCACTTGCCGCCTGACCGAAGATCTGAGTGCCATTAAAACTGCGCAATAACGAAAACTCAGTGCGTTCTCCCAAACTCGTAAAGCTGTTTCCTGCAATCACCAGCAATGCGCCCTCGGGGCCAAGATTTGATGCGCCGCGATTGCTCGTGCTCACCAAAACATCGAACGGCTTACGGCTGAGCTTGGCGACCAGCACCAGCGCCCCAGGCTCGGCATCCGATGGCTGCAGCACCGCCCGGATGCTGATCCCCGGCATGTCCTGCACCAGCAGCAGCCAACGTTCAAGCGTCGCCTGATTGATCGGACCCGCCTGAACCAAATGGTTCAAAAACAACTGCACTTGCGCCGCCGCCGGGCCGATTTCGCCGTCCAGCCGAACCTCGGCGATCCGCGCTTCAACGACCCGGATCGTAAGCCGCCGCGTGGTGGCGTTGTAGCCCGGGCTTACCGTGGTGAAAACGTAACCATCGGCCCGGTAGCGGTCGAGCAGCGCCTGGCTGGCCTCGCCGAGCGCCGCACCGGACGGTGTGGCACCAAGGCCGGCAAAAAATCCGTCGAGCACGGACAGCGGATAGAGCGTCGCACCTTCAATGGCGATCTCAGCCACCGGGTAAAGCTGGTCAGGCACGGCGATCGCTGCGGGCTGGGCCGGCCGAATGATCGCAGGGGCCGGCGCGGTAAGCGGCGCTGACGGCAACGCGCGCGGCAGCGGCGGTCCCTGCGGCACCGGTTGGGCAATCGTCGGGCCCGCAACAAACAGGGCCAGCAACCCGAGCGCCCAGGCGCCAGTCGAATGATGTGCAGACAGATCAGATGCCCCATTTTGCCGCAATAATCGCCATCCAATCCCCGCCAGCGCTACGCCCCGCGGGAAATCACCACCCCATCAGCAACCGCCTGGCGCAGCGCTTCGTGCATATGCCCGTTCGACGCCACCACATCGCCATGGGCGCGGGCATCGCCACCGTCCGGATCAGACACCGCCCCACCGGCTTCACGCACAATCAGCAAACCGGCCGCGATGTCCCATGGCTTGAGGCCAAGCTCCCAAAACCCGTCAAACCGTCCGGCGGCCACCCAGGCGAGGTCCAGCGCCGCCGCCCCAAACCGGCGGATGCCTGCAACCTGCGGCATCAGTGTCCCGAGCGCGCGGGCAAACGCCAAGCGCCGCTGCGGTGTCACTGCGGCGAACGGAATGCCGGTGGCAAACAAGGCTTCCTTCAAATCCCGCCGCGCCGAAACCCGCAACCTGCGCGCGTTGATATACGCCCCAACCCCTTTTTCCGCCCAGAACATCTCATCGACCGCCGGGGCATAGATGCAGCCCGCCTGCACCTCGAACCCACCATCCGGCAAACGCCGTTCGAGCGCGATGCTGATCGCCCAATGCGGCACCCCGTGCAGAAAATTGCTGGTGCCGTCGAGCGGATCAACCACCCAACGCCACGCCCACGCATCCGACCCCGACGCGCCAGACTCCTCCATCAAAAACGCATAACCCGGCCGCGCTTTGTCCAAATCCTCGCGGATTGACGCCTCGGCCCGCAAATCAGCCGCACTGACGAAATCGCCCGGCCCCTTGATGCTGACCTGAAGCTGCTCAACCTCGGAGAAATCGCGCAGCAGCCGCTTGGCCGCGCGCTGGGCGGCGTTCTGCATCACAACCATATGGGGGGATAGGCGAAGGGCCATCGGGATTAACCCTTGAACCGCTCCATATAGGTGCCGTCCTCAACCCGAACCACGATGCGTTCGCCGGCTTCAATGAACGGCGGCACCATGCAGCGCACCCCGTTGGCGAGCCGTGCCGGCTTGTAGCTGCTCGATGCCGTCTGGCCCTTGACCACCGGATCGGCCTCGATAATCTCAAGCACCACGCTTTGCGGCAAGGTAATCCCCACCGGATCGCCTTCGACCAGATCGAGCACAACCTCCATATTATCCTGCAAAAACGGTGCCTGCTCGCCTAATATGGTGGCCGGTACCATGCGCTGCTCGAAGGTCACTGGCTCCATCAGCACCAGATTATCGCCATCGGTATAAGAATAGGTGTATTCCTGCTGCTCGGTTTGCAGCCGTTCCACGGTATCGGCGGTCCGCCAACGCTCATTGGTCTTGTTGCCGGTCTTGAGGTCGCGCATCTCAACCTGGATGAAAGCGCCGCCCTTGCCGGGGGTGATGATCTGCTGCTTGAGCACCGTCCAACGGCGCCCGTCATGTTCGATCACCTGTCCGGCACGGATCAGATTGGCCTGCTGCTTCATCTGGTTTTCGTCTCACGTTACAATTTCAACTGAGCGCGCGGCTTAGACCGTTCTGGCAACCCAGGCAAGGCAAGGAAGCAAGGTCTTCTTTTTGTGAACAAAAAGAAGCAAAAAAACTTCATCCATGCCGTTGTCCACGCCGCTTTTCCGCCCGGGAGAGGCCGGGGTGAGGGCACTATTCATGTTTATAATTACGATATCGTAACAAAAAAGGCGCAATTCCACCGAAGCCCTCAAACATAAATCAGCCGCCCCCTTGGCCCCATCACCAGCCCGGTCACCGCCTCCATCACAGCCGCCGGCCTTGGCGCCTGCCAAACCGGACGCGGCCTCGGCCCCTTGGCCGGCTTCACCCCAATGCCCAGCATCCTGCATAACGGGCGCAGAATGCGCACCGCTTGCGGAAAAGCTGCCAGAAATTCCACGCACTCCGTCTCCGACAGCAAATGTTCAAGCTGCGCCCGGGTCGACGCCGCCTCGCGCACCGCAACCAGTAACCATGCTGGCGCAATCGGGTTGACCGACGCGGCGCGGACCAATGCGCGGGCGGCCCCGGCGCGCGCTGTGCGCGGCACCGGCAACATGCCCGCCCGCCACAACCCGATCAACCGCTCAAGCCGGGTCCGCATCTGCGCAATCCGCCCCCACACCGCCACCAACATGACTGTCAGTGACCGCTCACGTGCTGCCACCACCGCGATGGCGGCCTGCAGGTCGGAGAGGAGGGGAGAAAAATTTATCATTATTTAAACTAACTCAGCTGCGCAAATTTTGTCAAGCTTTTTATCCCGTCCCCCACCCCTCTCCTAACGGGAGAGGGGTGGGGGACGGGTGCTTAGCTCACAACACCACAACCCCAGCCAGGCACCGGCGCAGTTACCCTTTTACGCACGAAAACAATATCTTGCCTTACCCCTGCGCCACAATCTCGGCCGCTGATTTATACGCCAACCCCAAATCATCCGCGACCGCCTTGTACGTCACCATCCCCGCATGCACGTTCAACCCGGCCCGCAAATGCGGATCGTCGCGCATCGCCTGGCGCCAGCCCTTGGTCGCCAAAGCCAGCGCGAACGGCAAGGTCGCGTTGCCGAGCGCGATGGTCGATGTCCGCGCCACCGCCCCCGGCATGTTGGTCACGCAGTAATGCACTACGCCTTCTTCAACATAAGTCGGTGCCGCATGGCTGGTTGGGCGGCTGGTTTCCAGGCACCCGCCCTGGTCAATCGCAATATCGACCACGACAGATCCCGGCCGCATCCGTGCCACCATGGCGCGGGTTACCAGCTTGGGGGCTGCGGCCCCCGGCACCAGCACCGCCCCGATCACCAGATCGGCATCGATCACCGATTGCTCGATTGCCTCGGTGGTGGAAAACAACGTGCTGAGCTGGGCGCCGAATTCCTGGTCGAGTTCCTTGAGCCGCGCAATTGACCGGTCAATCACCGTGACATGCGCGCCCAGCCCGACCGCCAGCCGTGCCGCATTGGTGCCCGACACTCCGCCGCCGATCACCACCACCTTGCCGGCCGGCACGCCGGGCACGCCGCCCAGCAGCACGCCGGCGCCGCCCTGTTCTTTTTCCAGGCAATGCGCGCCAACCTGAACCGACATCCGGCCGGCAACTTCCGACATCGGCGCCAGCAGCGGCAGCGCGCCGCGCGCATCGGTCACGGTTTCATAGGCGATGCAGGTCGCACCCGACTTCATCAGCCCCTCGGTCTGCGCCTTGTCGGCGGCGAGATGCAAATAGGTGAACAGCACGTGATCCGGGCGCAACAGCGCGATTTCAGCGGGAAGAGGCTCCTTGACCTTGACGATCATGTCAGACGCCGCGAACACCTCGGCCGCACTCGGCACAATCGTCGCCCCGGCGGCGCGATACGCGTCATCGGCGAACCCGATCCCGATCCCGGAATTTTCCTGCACCGTCACCGCATGGCCACGCCCGGTGAATTCCCGCACCGCGGCAGGCGTCAGCCCAACACGGTATTCATGGGTCTTGATTTCTTTGGGAACACCGATGCGCATCTGCTGGACCTTATTGGGATGGAGCGCGCGTTCTAGCACGATGCACGTCTGGCGCCAGTTGCCCGACATATGGGACAGAGCGAAAGCACCATCAGAGTCGCCTGCTCAAATTCTTTAAGTTGCAAAAAGCCATAAATTCCTGCAAAAAGCATCAATGGAATATCCCCACAAAGAACGCTCTGGCCGTGCCGGCTTCTCCGATGCCGGTGGTGCCAAGCTGGCGATCACCTTGCGTCTCGACGAAGCGCGCTTCCGCAGGCTCGAACTGCTTGCCGCCGTCGAAAACCGGTCAGTGACCAATTACGTCGAAACTGCGTTGCTGCGCGACATGGCCGCCAAGGAAGAAGCGACCCGCCCGCTGACCATGTTCGTGCCCCCGGATGCCGCCGCCCTCACCCCCGGCGTGCTTTTGCGCAACGCCGATGAAACCGCCGCCCGGTACGCCGAGCGTTCCGCCGTGATGGACCGGTTATTCGATCTGCCTGACAGCGCATAAATGATTGCCGAGGGTGCGTTTGTCCGGGCGCTGTTCCCGACGAGCGAGCAGCCACGCGCCCCAGGGCTGGTGCATATCTGCTATTGCCTCGCGGTCCGCCCGCCACTGGTGCTGATCGCCTACACAACCACCGCTCCCTGGCCACAAGGCGTGCCGTTGCCGTTCGGGGTATGCGTGTTCAGCCAGGATGAAGCGATCGCGCTCAACCAACGCCGCGCTTTTCGGCTGCATTTGAACCGGCAGGCGCGGGTCGTGATGTCCGATCAATGGTTTTCTGATTTGAATAGGCCGCACCAGGGCGTGATCGCCATGGCCCCCGCACGCCTGCGCGATGAGCTGTTTGCGGTCACGGTCGAACTTGAAAAGCGCAATCGGCTAGGGGTGGAGCGTTTGGGGCTTTGATGTTGGATCCCGGTTGGGCTACAATGTAGCCCAACCGAATGATTGAAACCGCCATGAACACCGTTGTCCGCGCCCGGATCGACGAAGCCACCAAGGCGGAAGCCGCCGCTGTGCTCGACAGCATGGGCCTGTCGCTGTCTGACGCCTTCCGCATGCTGCTCAAGCGCATCGCCGCCGAGAAGGCTCTGCCGTTTGAGCTTTTGGTGCCCAACCCTGAAACCATCGCGGCCATGCTCGCCGCCCGGCGCGGGGAACTGACCGTTGTCGGCACCCCCGACAAACTGCTCGCCAGCCTTAATGCGGATTGTTAGCTATTCGGGCCGCTTCAAGCGCGATTACCGACGCGAGAAATCTGGCCAGCACTGCAAGCGACTTGATGGGTTGCTGACTGAAGTAGTGGACTTGCTTGCCATTGATGCCAAACTGCCGCCGCGCAATGTCGATCACGCACTAAGCGGAGATTGGGCCGATCATCGCGATTGCCACTTGAGACCCGATTTGATCCTGATTTACCGCAAGCCGGATGCCGCAACCCTTGAATTGGTTCGGCTCGGCTCGCACAGCGAACTCGGCTGGTAAAGCCGCTTCTCCCTCGCCCACGCTTGGGTGGGAGAGGGCCGGGGTGAGGGTGCTTGCCTGCAAAATAAGCAACTAGCCATATTCTCGCGGCTTGATGGCATATTCGGCTTTTCCAATCGGCCACCGTACTCCAATCCCGTCATCACGAGCCCAAGCGTTGCGATCCAGGGCCACCCCAAAGTCCGCCGTACAACTGGATCGCAACGCTCGGGCTCGCATTGACGTGTTTGCGCTGCGGAAACCAACCGGCAGCGAAAGAAATGTTAACAATAGTGGGGAAACCTGTGCAGTTGCGAGAGAAACATATAAATCTCGAGCACCGCAGGCGGGATGCAATCCGCCGCTTCGGTGGGGTACGACGAAGGCGGCAGATTGCATTCGCCGTACGGCATTGAAACGAACCGCTACCCCGCCCGCGCACGGTTCAACGCAAATGGCGCCGCCAGTGCGTCGTCAGTGGAAATTTCGACCGGCCAGCAATAAGCGCTAGCGACCGCCGCATCCGGATTAACTCATCCGGTAGTTCTTGCGCACGATTAACAAATATCTTACGTTTAAAAATTAATAACGTATTTTTTGCTTTGCAGCATCCAGGCGTGTTCAAACGCCGCTGAAAGTTTGAAAGACGCTTCTAAAAATATCGGAGGAATCGATGGCGGATTCGGTTTATACTACCGTTCCTGGAAAAATTAAAACACTTTTGGCCAAAATTAAGAGCGTTGGTGTCCCGCCTAAAGTTACTAATGAATGGTTAAAATTAATCGGATTCAAATCATCAAATGATTCTACACTAATTAGCGTTTTGAAACTTGTAGGTCTGGTTGATGCGTCCGGCGTACCAACGGATAGTTGGCAAAAATACAGGGGAGTAAACGGTCAAACTGCTTTAGGAGAGGGAATTCGCAGCGGATATGGCTTTCTCTACAACGTTTATGACGACGCACATATGCAACAGAACGACATGCTTGGGCATGTTTTTACTGCGAGTTCGAAGGCTGGCGGACAAGTTATCTCGAAAGCCATTGCTACTTTTAAAGCGCTTGTCGGTGAGGCCATTTTCGAACAGCGTGGATTTACAGAAGCAATGCAAGTTGATGAGCGCACAATGCACGTACCGTTAAACACCAAACCGCTCGCGAAGTCTCCGGTGGGATTCAGCAGCGGCCCTTCGCTACATATCGACCTTCAGGTGCATGTTTCTCCCGAGGCGAGCCCCGACCAAATAGATCAAATATTTGCCAGCATGGCAAAGCACCTGTTCAACTCTAAGCGCGAACATGGTTGATTCCAGTCAGTTCTTCCGGGCTGCGAAAACAATTCAGGAGGAACTAAATGCTTCTATTGGCCCACCACAAGACGGGTTCAGGGCTGCAACATCAGGAGTGATCCCTGAGGTCCTTTTCCGAAATACACGGGGTTATTTGACTAAGGTCGCAAACCAAGCCAATGGCGCATATAGCAATGGCTGGTATGATGCCTGCGCAGTTATGCTCCGCCGTCTCGTTGAAACCTTAATCATAGAGGCTTTCGAGAAGCACGGAGTTGCGAGCAAAATTAAGAACCCCCAGGGCGATTTTCTCTTTCTACGAGACTTAATTGACCGTACAGTAATTGAAGATAGCTGGAACCTCTCTAGAAATTCTAAGAGCGCACTTCCGCGCCTCAAGGACGTCGGAGACAAATCTGCGCATAGTCGCCGGTTCAATGCGGTTCGGCACGACATCGATCAGATTGTTCCAGACCTACGGGTCGTGGCCGAAGAACTGCTAAGTCTTGCTGGAATGCGATGAAACAAACGGCAACTAACGCGCTCATTTGCAGGTTCATACGCATCTGTAACAGTAGCAGCCAATGATCACCATGCCGCCCACTACCCCACCGCCAAATCTGGAAACATCCCCCGCTCCACCAACGCACACACAATATGCGCCGCCGTAATATGAATTTGCTGAATAACCGGCGTCCAGGTCGAAGGCGCCCGCACCAACCGGTCACACAACTCAACCATTCTCCCGCCGCCGCCACCAGCAAACCCATGGGTCACAATCCCGCGCGCCCGCGCCTCGGCAAGTGCGGCCAGCACATTCGGCGAATTACCCGAGGTCGAAATCCCCAGCAGCACGTCGCCCGCCCGCCCCAGCCCGATCACCTGGCGGGTAAAAATATGCTCATACCCGTAATCATTCCCGGTCGCGGTAATTGCGGATGTATCGACCGTCAGCGCAATCGCCGGCAGGGGCGCATGGTCGAACATCAGTCGCGAAATAAATTCCCCGGCGATATGCTGGCTGTCGGCCGCACTGCCGCCATTGCCGCAGATCATCAGTTTGCCACCGGCTTGCATCGCGGTCACGATGTCAGTCGCCATGTCAATCATCGTGTCGCGCGCCGCCACATCCGCGGCAAACGCGCCAAAGGCTGCAACCGAGGTCGCCAGATAATTTTCCGTAAATGCAATATCGGACATTCTAGAGCCCCTTTTCAGCAGGATGGCGGGTTTCCACCCACCGCCAGGCGACCACCGCCAGCAGCGAATAGATCGCCATCGCCACCGTGACAGCCAACGCACCATAGCGCGGAAACGCAAATGCCACGAGCACGCCCGCCGTCGCCGACGATCCGATCTGCATAAACCCAAGCAGTGCCGACGCCGCGCCGGCATGATGCGGCACCGGCTCCAACGCCGCATGGGTGGCGTTGGCGTTGATCATCCCGCGGCTCATGCCGACCAGGATCACAAACGGCACCAGGGTGATCGGCGAAACGATATCGACCCACAAAAACCCGGTCGCCGCCAGCGCTGCCACTGGCGCAATCACAAGGCCCGCGGTCAGCGGGATAGACGCCGCCACCGCCCGCCGCGCGAACAGGTTATTGAGGGTCGAGCCCAGCAATATCCCCCCCGAGGTCATCGCAAAAATCATCGCAAAACCGCTCGCCGACAGTCCCATCTGCCCCATCAGCACCAGCGACGATGTGCCAATGAAGGAAAACAGCGCCCCCGCGCCCGCCGCGTTGACCAGCGCATAGCCCAGCGTGCGCTTGCTGCGGAACACCGCTGCGTAGCGTCCGACCACATCAATCCGCGCGCCCGGGTCTGCCGGGCGGGTTTCGTCGAGCCAAAAATACGCCGCCACGAACAGCGCCACGCCCGACAGGCCAAGCGTGACGTAGATGAACCGCCATTCCCCGAACACCAGCAGCGTCGCACCGATGCTCGGCGCAATGATCGGCGCGATCACGATCACCATGCTGACCGCCGACATCTTGATCCGCCCGGCCTGGCCGGAAAACAGGTCGCGTACGATTGCCATCGCCAAGGTGCTGCCGCCCGCCGCGCCAACCCCCTCGATCAGCCGGAAAACCAGCAACCAGCCCGGTGACCAAGCCAGCGCACAGGCCATCCCAAACATTGCGTAAATCGCCAGCCCCACCAGCAGCACCGGCCGCCGCCCGAAGCGGTCCGACAGCGGCCCCATCGCCAACTGCCCGGCGGCAAATCCATACAAAAATAACGATAACGTGCCGGACGCCTCGGCCGCCGTCGCCCCCAGATCGGATTGCAATACGCCCAAGGCCGGCAACCCCATGTCGATCGACAACGGCGGCAACGCGGCGAGCGCCCCGATCAGGGCGGTAAACGCAAAGCTGTGGGGATTCAGACGCATGGCACTCTTATGGCGCGGCCTGAACCGTGGGTAAACATCCCTCGTGTAAATATCGCAACGATGTCACGTTGCCGTGCCCAAAAATTCCGCCGTCGCCGCTACCGCCTCGGCCAATTTTGCCCGTATCACCGTCACCCCCGCCGGAAACGCCGACAGCAGCCGGCTCGGCGCCTGGCGATCCAGCAGCACAAACACCCCGCGATCGGAGGCACTGCGGATCAGCCGCCCAAACCCCTGGCGCAACCGCATCCGCGCAATCCGGTCGTCATAGCCCGACGTATCGCCTTGCCCGAGATGCAGCCTGCGCTCGCGATGTAAAATATCCGGCCGCGGCCACGGCACCCGCTCATAAACCACCAGCCGCAGCGCACTGCCCGGCACATCCACCCCATCGCGCATCGCGTCCGTGCCGAGCAGGCAACTGGCTTGCTCGGTGCGGAACACATCGACCAGCGTGTTGTTGTCCATCGCATCGACATGCTGGGCAAAAACCGGAATGCCGGCTTCCTCCAACGCCGGCGCGATGCGCTTATGCACCTCCCGCAGCCGGGAAATCGCGGTGAAAAGCCCCAGCCCACCGCCGCGCGAGGCCAAAAACAACGCCCGATACGCCGACGCCAGCGCCCCCAATTCCCGCCCGTTCACGTCGGTTATCACAAACGCTCGGGTTTGGGCGGCATAATCGAACGGGGACGCAACCGCGACCCGGATCGCCGGCGTTGCCAGATGCAGCGCCCCGACCCGCGCCTCGGCTTCCTCCCAGGCATATTCGACATCGGCCACCCCAGCATCGCGCAACGTCGCCGAGGTTATCAGCATCCCATGCGCCGGTTGGGCCAGGCTGGTAATGAACGGCAGCGTCGGGTCGAGCCAATGGCGATGCAGGCCAACATCGCGATCTCCGCTGCGATCGCCAAAAGCCGGCCGCCGATCGAGCCGCAGGAAGCTGACATAGCGCGGCGCCACCCCCGGCTCGGCCGGCGGCGCGCCGATCTGCGCCAGCATCGCAATCCAGGCGGCAACACTATCGACTGCGCGACGCTTGAGGCTCGCTGCCACCCCCTCGATCCGGCTCCGCGTCGCCTGATCCATTTCCGGCGCGTCTTCTTCCGGTTGCTCATCCAACCGCGCCAACAACCCCTGTTGCAGAGTCGTCAGCGCCCGCCCGAGCAACACGTATGCGGCATGCAGCGTTTTCGCGGCAGCGCGCACCTCCGGCAGTTCCGGCGCCAGATCGCATTCAATCACGCCATAGCTGGCTTCCCCGACCGCACGAGCCAACGCCTGGAGGCGCAACGCATGCAGCAATGCCTCGGTCGGGTTGGGCGACGGGGTCGCATCACCCAGCCGTTCCCACCAGCCATAAACCGGCAGCGCACGCGCAGCCTTCAAGGCGGCATCGAGCGCGTCCTGCAACGCGGGCGCGGCAACGATCAGGTCTTCCACCCGCGCCCGCAACCCCCGCGCGCGCGACCGCATGCCTTCAGCCCCCAGCAGCCAACGCCGCAGTTCAGCGGTTTCAGTGCCGGACAGTTCCGCTGAAAACGCGCTATCGGCGGCGTCGAACACATGATGACCCTCGTCGAACACATATCGGCTCGGCACGCTCGCATCATCCAGCCCGCCCCACACCGCCTGCGCCATCACCAGCGCGTGGTTGGCGACCACCAGGTCCGCCCCCCGCGCGCGGCGGATCGAGTGTTCGACAAAGCAGCGCTTCCAGTGCTCGCACCCGCCATGCAGGCACTCGCCACGCCGATCGCCCAGGCTTGGCAACAGGCCGCCGCCGAACAATTCCGAAAACCACCCCGGCAGATCGCCGCCCTGGATGTCGCCGTCATTGGTCGCTGCCGCCCAACGCGCGATCAACCCCAGCGGAACCACATGCGTCGCGTTGCCACTGCCAACCGCGTCCTGCAGGTTGAGCAGGCACAAATAATTTTCCCGCCCTTTGCGCACCACCACCCGCTTGCGGCGCTCGACCGGGTCTGGGTAGAGCCGATTGAGCTCGCTTTCCACCTGCCGCTGCAAATGCCGGGTGAAGGTGCTGATCCACACTGCGCCTTGGTTCTGCTCCGCCCACAGGCTCGCCGGCGCGATATAACCCAACGTTTTGCCAGTGCCGGTGCCAGCCTCGGCGAGCACCAGATGCGGCTCCCCCTGGGCCATGCGCGGCGCAAAGGCGGCGGCAGCGGCGGTGGCGTAATCGGCCTGGCCTGGCCGCTGTTCGGACTCTGCCCCCAGCATCGCGGCAAGCCGGGTGCGCGCGGCTTCGGGCAACACTGGCTGGCTGCCCGGCGGCGGGCGGGCGGCAGTATCCTCCCATTCCGGCAGTCGCCGCCAGACTTGCAGCGCCTGCGGGGTTGGCAACGCCTTGGGCTGGCCGAGGGCTGCCAACACATAAGGCGCCCAACCCCAGCCGCCGCGCCCCATCTGGGCGGCAAGCCCGGCTGCCTCGCGATTGGCCGGCAGATCGCGCCCGGCCGCCAGCCGCGCCAGCAGCGCCTGTGCCAAATCGGGCAGCAGGGCCGCCGCATCGTCAAGCCCGCTCGTCGCCAATTCCATATCCAGCGCCAGCGCCAATCCGCGCGGCGTTGGCGCCACTGGCACCGCCGGGCGGACAAAAGCAAATAACTCCAGCAAATCCAGCGCCGGGATTGCCGAGATCCCAAGCCTGCGGAAATTCGCCGGCGCGTGCACCAGCAAAGGCGGTGCGCTGCCTGCGAGGTAGCGCGCTGCCTCCGCCGGCGTAAGGTCCAGCATTTCCCCGTCAGCAGTCAGGATTGCGGCGTGCCCGACCCAGGCGACCAGGGCAGGGCCGTCAGGGATCAGCAGCGATGTGGTGGGCGATGACATCATCCTAGTATAAGCTAGCTGCCCAATTGACCAAGCGGGGCAGCATCCATATTTTGCGTGCCATGTCAGACCCTGCCGCAGCACCTGTCCCGAAATCCTGGCCGTTCGAGGAAGCCCAGAAACTTGTCGAGCGGCTTGCCGCGTCGGGCAAATCGGATGCCCTGTTCGAAACCGGCTATGGCCCCTCCGGCCTGCCGCATATCGGCACCTTTGGCGAGGTCGCACGCACAAGCTGGGTGCGCCGCGCCTTCACCGAGCTGACCGGAAAACCCAGCAAGCTGCTGGCCTTTAGCGACGACATGGATGGCTTACGCAAAGTCCCCGATAATTT
Source organism: Acetobacteraceae bacterium (assembly GCA_014377905.1). Classification (GTDB taxonomy): domain Bacteria; phylum Pseudomonadota; class Alphaproteobacteria; order Acetobacterales; family Acetobacteraceae; genus CAITOL01. The sequence continues at coordinate 15,831 of JACMOQ010000241.1, forward strand.
GCCCAACAAGGACATGCTGGCCAATTACCTCGGCCAGCCGCTGTCCCGCATCCCCGATCCGTTCGGCACCCATGCCAGTCTCGGCGCCCATAACAATGCGCGGCTGCAAGCATTCCTGGACGGCTTCGGCTTCGAATACGAATTTGCCTCGGCAACCGATTACTACGCGGCAGGCCGCTTCGACGCGTCCCTGCGGCTGATCCTGGAACGCCATGACGAAATCGTCGCGGTCATCAAACCAACCCTCGGCGCCGAACGGCAGGCGACCTATTCGCCCCTGCTGCCGATCCATCCCCGGACCGGTGTGGTCATGCAGGTGCGGATCGACCAGTGGGATGCCGACGCCGGCACGATCTTCTGGACCGACCCCGAAAACGGCGAGCGGTTCGAAACCCTGGTCACCGGCGGGGCGGCGAAATGCCAGTGGAAGGCCGACTGGGCGATGCGCTGGCATGCGCTTGGGGTTGATTACGAAATGTCGGGCAAGGATTTGATCGACAGCGTGCGCCTGTCTGGCCGGATCTGCCGCATCCTGGGCAGCAGCCCCCCGGTCGGCTTCACCTACGAATTATTCCTGGACGAGCAAGCGCAAAAAATCAGCAAATCCAAAGGCAACGGGCTCGGTGTTGACGAATGGCTGCGCTATGCGCCGCCCGAAAGCCTCAGCCAATACATGTTCAACCAGCCCGGGCGCGCCAAGCGTCTGTATTTCGATGTGATCCCCAAGGCAGTCGACGAATACATCGCCAACGCCGCCAAATCGCTGACCCAGGCGGAACCTGAACGCGCCACCAACCCGGCCTGGCATATCCATTCGGGCCGCGTGCCGAACTCGGCGTTCTCGCCCTTGTCGTTCGCCATGCTGCTGAACCTGGCCAGCGTGGTGAACGCCGAAAACCCCGACATTTTGTGGGGTTTCATCCGCCGCTACAGCCCCGATGCCACGCCCGCTACCATGCCGATGCTGGCGCGGCTGGTCGATTACGCGCTGGTCTATTACCGCGACTTCATCGCCCCCAAGAAGCAGTTCCGTGCGCCGGATGCCACCGAGCGCGCTGCCCTCGCGGACCTCGCGGCGACCCTGCGCGTGATACCGATCACCGCCACCGCCGAGGAATTACAGAATCTGCTCTACGACATCGGCAAGCGCCACCCCTTCGCCGAGTTGCGCGGGTTTTTCGCCTGTCTCTACCAGGTGCTGCTCGGACAGCCCGATGGCCCGCGCTTCGGGCAGTTCATCGCGCTCTACGGGGTTGGCGAAACCGTCGCGCTGATCGACGCAAGGCTGGCAGCCACCGCATGACCTCCAAACGTTTGTGGCAGATCCTGCCGACCATGCTCGGGCTGTTGCTGCTCGCCGGCGCGATTTATGTCCTGCAAAAGGAATTCCGCAACCTCAAACTCTCCGACATCCAGGCAGCGCTCGCGGCAATCCCGAATGGATCGCTATGGGCAGGGTTTGGCTGCACCCTGCTCGCCTACGCGATCCTCACGGTTTATGACCGGCTCGGCACGGTCTATGCTGGCCATCCGGTGAGCTACGCGCGCAACGCCTTCGCCTCGTTCTGTGCCTACACGCTCGCCCATAATATTGGCGTGGCTGCGGTCTCCGGGGCGGCCGTGCGCTACCGGCTCTATGCCCATTGGGGCCTCAGCCCGGTCGAGATCGGCAAGGTCATCGCGTTCTGCGCCTTCACCTTCGGTCTCGGCGCCCTGCCGCTGGCGGGGTTGATCCTGATTTTCGAACCCAGTGCTATCCCGTTCTTTGGCGAGGTTTTGCCGCTCTGGGCGCTGTACGCGATCGGCGCAGTGCTGTGGGCGCTCAGCCTGACCTACATTCTGCTGTCCAAACTGCTGGGAAAAGTCCGTCTGTTCGGTGCCGACCTGGAATTGCCCAATATCAAGCTCGCCATGGCGCAGATCGCGCTGGCGACGGTTGATGTCGCAGTCACTGCGTGCATCTTCTATTCGCTGTTGCCACCAGCCCCCGGCCTGACCTTTGTCCGCTTCCTGGGGATTTATCTGGCATCCTATTCCGCCGGCATCCTCGCAAGCCTGCCCGGCGGCATCGGCGTGTTCGACACCGCCATCCTGCTCGGCCTTGCGCCATTTTACGATACGCCGACCATCGTCAGCGGCATTGTGGTGTTCCGGCTCTACTACTACATCATTCCGCTGTTCATCGCCGGACCATCTTTTGCCGGCCACGAGCTTTGGCTGCGTCGGCGGGTGCGGAGCTAACCGCGCAAAAAAACGGTGCAACGCCGCGCGGCACTGCACCCTGATCAGGAAAATCGTGGACCTGATACCAAGCGCCCGAATGACCGGCTCTTCCAGCCATTCGGGCGCTTGGTATTGCGCACCGGGTTGGCCGGCGGCGGTGCGCCAAGCAAAGACTTATACCAACCGTCACCACTTTTGACTCATGCCAGCGCCCTATCTTTAAACCGTCGCGTCGCGGTAGGGCGGATGTAATCCGCCGCCTTTGTGGTTAACAGGGCGGCGGATTGCAACCGCCCTACGCCATCAGTCATTGGTAAGGGCGATTGGTATGAGGGCAAGCCCCGGTATCTCCCGGGACGCATCAAGCCAACCAGGAGCACGATTGGCTTACCGCCCCCTTGAGCCACAGGATGTCGAAGCCGCCGATCATCCGGTAGCCTCTCGCAACCTGGGCCTGGCTCGCTTCCCGCGTCAGGCCGACCCCGCCGAGGGGAATTTTCGCTTTCAAAACGGCATCCTCGATCCGCTTTACCGCTTCGCGCATTGTGGGATGGTCGAGCTGGCCGGGAACGCCAAGTTCCGTTGACAGATCGAACGGCGCGATGACCACGCAGTCGATGCCCTCCACGGCGCAGATCGCCTCGATGTTCGCGACCGCGTCGCGGGTCTCCAGGAGCAGCATGCAGATCACCTCCCGCGCCGGTCCGGCGGCATAATCGAAGATGGGCACGCCCCAGCGCGAATGCGCAACGAAAGGCCCCCAGCCCCGCGTGCCTACCGGCGGATAGCGCAGTGCGGCGACACAGCGTTCCGCATCCGCCGCCGTACGGATCATCGGAAAGCAGATCCCCTCGACCCCGGCGTCGAGGGCGCGCTTGACATGGGTCTCCCCGATTTCGGGGATCCTGACCAGCGGCGCGCAGGCGGTGCCCTGTGTTGCCGCGATCATGGCGTGCAGCGTCTCGAACCCGATCGGCGCATGCTCCTGATCGATGATGACGCAATCTGCGCCCGCGGCCGCAATCGCCTGGGTGACAACGGCCGACGGGATAATGCAGACCTGCATGTTCAGCAGGCGCCCAGTGTCCGCAAGTTTGGCTTTCAAGCTCATGGACACGCTCGCGGACTCCGTTACGGTGCGACTACTTTCCGATCGCGCCCAGCGCCCGGTCCAAGGTCTCGACAATCCGGTCGCACTCGGCGCGGGTGATGACCAGCGGCGGGCATAGCGTAATGGTGTTGCTGTACTGCTTGCCACCGCCAGCGCGCCCAACGATCACGCCGTTCTTGCGGCAGAAATCCACCACCGAGACCATTTCCGCATTGCCGAGCTGCTTCTTGGTGACCCGGTCGGTGACCAGTTCGACGCCGATCAGCAGCCCCTTGCCGCGCACATCGCCGACCGTGCCATGGCGGAACAGGGTCCGCAGCCCGTCCATGAAATACTTGCCCATTTCGCCGGCGCGCTCGGCGAGGTTTTCTTCCAACTGGATTTCGATGTTGCGCACCGCAACGGCTGCCGCCGCCGCATGGCCACCCCAGGTATTGACCTGCATGACATTGCGGCCCTCGGACACTTCGCCGAGGAAGGAATTGAACACGTTGTTTTTCACAATCGTTGCCGCCATCGGCATGTAGCCCGAGGTAATGCCCTTGGCCACCGCCACAATGTCCGGTGACACGTTGTAATGCTGATGGGCAAACATCTTGCCGGTGCGGCCGAAGCCGTTGATCACTTCGTCGATGTGCAGAAGAATGCCGTAGTCGCGGCAGATTTTTTCAACGGCGGGCAGGTACTCATCCGGCGGCACCGCGATGCCAACCGATGACATGATCGGCTCGATAATGATTTCCCCAATCGAGTCAGGGCCTTCCGCCTGCACGGTGGTTTCCATGTTGGTCACGCAAGCCAGTTCGCAGGACGGGTAGGACAGCTTGAACGGGCACCGATAGCAGGTCGGCGCGGCAATATGCAGGAAGTTGCCGTCGGTGGGTTCAAACTTCGCCTTGCGGTCGCCCATTCCGCCGGCAGCCAGCGTCGCCATCGTGGTGCCGTGATAGGCGTAATGCCGGCTCAGCACCTTGTAACGATAGGATCCGGGGCTTTCGTGCTTGTGGTACTGCCGGGCGATCTTGAAGCCGGCTTCGTTGGCTTCTGATCCGGAATTGACGAAATACGAATGATAGCCGCCGCCCATCAACGTGTTGAGCTGCTCGCCAAGCTTGGCCGCTGGTTCATTCATCGCAGTGTGCGGAAAATACGACAATTTCAGCATCTGGTCATGCGCGACCTGGGCGAGTTCGGTGCGGCCATAGCCGATATTGACGCACCACAGCCCGGCCATACCGTCGATATACTCGGTGCCATCGGCATCGCGAACCGTCGAGCCTTGGGCGCCGACCAGCACCATCTGGGATTTTTCCAGCGCGCGATGCTGCACGATCGGATGCATCACGTTGTCGAGATCCTGCTTGACGATGGCAGCACGGATCGCGGGGTCAGGGGCGTTGGTCAGGCTCATTTGGGATTTCTCCATGGCGAAGGGGGAAGGCTAGCTTAGGTTGAGAAGCGAAGGAAGGGTGTTCTTTTTGTGAACAAAAAGAACCAAAAAAACTTTTTAATACTTCGTGGCCGTTGGCTCGGGACTGCGGAGAGTTCGCACGCCAACGGCGACAACGTATCAAAGTTTTTTTGCTTCTTTGTTTTCAAACAAAGAAGATTCTCGCCTTAACTCTTCCTAATCGGCGGCATAACATCAGTCGGCAATGGGCAAACATATGGATTATCAGCCGTCCGCGCCGCATAATCCGCCTTGGCTGCCTCAATCACCGCAGGATTATTCAAAGCCTCCACCGCGGTCGCAGCCATGATTTTCGCCACATGGATCATCCCCTTATGGGCGATCCCCGACTTGCCCTGCGCGGTCAACTGCCAGCTATGGCCCGGCGTGCCGATCGCGTAGGTCGCGCCGCGCGCTTGCACTGTCGGCACCACCCAGCTCACGTCGCCAACATCGGTCGATCCCATCATCGGTGCGCCCTTGGCATCAAGCGGCACGATCGCGTCGCAAAGCGGCTTGGTCAGGTCAGGCTTGGCGCCGACCCGGCGGAATGCCGAGGTGATGTCCTCGGCCGACAACGTCGTCTGGATTTGGCGCGCGTAGTCCCGATCGGCATCATCAAACTGCGGCGGGCCGAGCCGTTCGAAGGCGCGATACATCGCCTGTTCCAACGGCGTGTTGCCCAACAGGTTGGATACCGCGCTGACGACCTCAACCGCGACCTTGGTTTCGGTCATCATTGCTGCGCCCTCGGCGACTTTTTTTACCCGTTCGATCAGCGGCCATAATTCAGGCAATTCGCGCGCCCGGATCGCGTAACGCACCTTGGCGCGGGCCTGGACCACGTTGGGGGCAACCCCGCCGCCATCCAGCATCGCGTAATGAATGCGCGCGTCGGACGGCATGTGTTCGCGCATGTAGTTGACGCCGACATTCATCAATTCCACTGCATCGAGTGCGGACCGACCGAGATGCGGGGCGGCCGCCGCATGGCTGGCGCGGCCGGTGAAGGTGAAATCGATCCGGGTATTGGCGAGCGACATCGCGTCGTTCACCCCGGAAAACGCCGCCGGATGCCAGGATATCGCGATATCGACATCCTTGAACGCACCTTCGCGCACCATGAAGGATTTCGCCGCCCCGCCTTCTTCCGCCGGGCAGCCATAATAGCGCACCCGGCCCTTGATGCCGTTGGCCGCCATCCAATCCTTGACCGCGGCTGCCGCCATCAGCGACGCAGTACCCAGCAGATTATGCCCGCAGCCATGGCCCAAGCCATCGCCAGGCAGCGGTTTCGGTTCGGCAATGCCGGCTTCCTGGCTCAGGCCAGGCAGTGCATCGTATTCGCCGAGAATGGCGATCACCGGCCCGTCCTCGCCAGCCTCACCCATGACAGCAGTCGGGATGCCGGCGACGTTTTGCGTTACCCGAAAACCTTCGGCTTCGAGCATGGCGGTGTGCTCGGCGGTCGATGCGTATTCGTCATAGGCGATTTCCGGCTTGTCCCAGATGCGGTCGGCCAGCGCCACGTAGTCGGCGCGCCTGTCGTCAACCAGTTGCCAAATTGGTTCGATGTTCTGCATGGCCGGGTTCCTTAGATATGAAGCGTCGCGGACAGGATACGGGTTGCGGCCTGCGCCATGCGTTGGCCATCATGGCCGACATCGGCAACATCAATGATATTCCAGGCGCAGGTGATGCCAAGCCGGGCGGCCTCGGCGCGGGCGGTGGCGATGAAATTATGGGCGCGGGCATAGCGCGTCGGGCCTTGTGCCATGGCCGCCTTGTCACGCGGAAAATGTTCGGATGTTGTGTCGATATCGGCGGTGCCGGCCATCACGGTCAGGCGAAACCCGAGCAGCCGGCGCAAAGCAGCCTCATCCAAACCAGTCCCGCCGAGCCCGAACGGGTAGGCGACATCCAAGGTCGGCATCGCATAGGTGCCGGCATTGGCGGTGATGGCGATCCGCACATTGTCGCGCAGCCCGAGTTCGATCATCCGATGCACGAACTGCCCGCCGGCCGAATGCCCCCACACACCATAGGTGCGTCGCCTGGTCAGGTCCTGATCGCGCATCGCGTCAAAAACAAATTTATCCAGCCCGTAAGTCCATTCCGCCTGCGGCTTTTCGCGTCCGGCGGCGGTGGCGCGGTTGCCGAAATTATACCACGGCGCGCGCGGGAAACCCTCATTGGGGAATTCCGGCGCGATCACCAGCAGATCGGCCTCATCGACCAATGGTAGCCAATAGTCGCGATAATCGGCGCCGTTGCGATTGACCCCGTGATGCACGAACAAGATCGGCGTCGCGAAGGTGAAATGACGTGGCCGCGCGCAGCGCAGGATGATGCGCCGGCCGGGCAAGGCGGGCAGTTCCACATCCAGATCATTGCGACCTGGCTGGGCGATAAGGGGGCGAAGATCGATCATACCGTTAGATTGCCACGCCCCCCGCCCTGCGCCTAGAGGCAGGACATTCGCACAACATACGTCACCCCAAACCGAATCGCCACCGTGCCATCCACCAACGCTTCCCCGGTAATCTTTGCCCGCCCACGCGTCGGGTCGCGCGGGGATGGCGTCGCCGCGGTCCAGCGCGCCACCACGTCGTAGTGTGTGTCAGGCCGCACTGGCACGAAAAACCGGGTTTCGTTCAACGCGTAACCCGCCACCACCGCAACATGCTGAATGGCGCGGACCATCAACCCGATCGCCGCGCC